>NZ_JARVSO010000047.1:0-36418 GCF_030209155.1 Pseudomonas sp. fls2-241-TYG-175
GAAGTGGGGCGAATTATAGACACCTCAACGAGCGCGTCAACCGTTATTTTCAAAACCCCGAAAAATAGATAGTCAACGTCACAGCTATATAGAAGAGAATACGTGGATGCGCAATATATTGCCCAAAAGACGATTATTCAGCATCATGTACATGCCTCACTTCACCGCCCTGACAGGACGCTTTACCGACATGTCTGCCAAACCCAGCAACATCGCACCCCTTTTATTCCCTCTGGGGTTGCTGATCATCGCAATGATATCGATCCAGAGCGGCGCATCTCTGGCCAAGAGCCTTTTCCCGGTAGTCGGCGCCCAAGGAACAACCGCGCTGCGCCTTATCTTTGCCAGCCTGATTCTTCTATTAGTACTGCGCCCGTGGCGCGCGCGTCTGACGGCGAAGTCGTTGCGCACGGTAATGCTCTACGGTATTTCGCTGGGCAGCATGAACATGCTCTTCTATATGTCATTGCAGACCGTACCGCTGGGTATCGCCGTCGCACTCGAATTCACGGGGCCTTTGGCAGTGGCTCTGTGGGCGTCGCGCAAGGTAATCGACTTTCTCTGGGTGGCCCTGGCGGTGATCGGCCTCCTGCTGCTCATCCCTATAGGAGAATCGAGTGCAAGTATCGATCTGGTGGGAGCAGGTTATGCATTGGGAGCAGGCATCTGCTGGGCGGCCTATATCCTGTTCGGGCAGAAAGCCGGCGCAGATAACGGCATTCAGACCGCAGCGTTGGGCGTCACGATCGCAGCCCTCTTCATAGCGCCCATTGGCGTGGTGCATGCGGGGGCCTCCTTGCTGGATGTTTCGCTTATCCCCGCCGCACTGGGCGTCGCGGTTCTCTCGACTGCCCTGCCCTACAGCCTGGAAATGGTTGCACTGACCCGGATGTCGGCACGCACCTTCGGCACGCTCGCCAGTCTGGAGCCGGTATTTGCGGCGCTGTCAGGGCTGATTTTTCTTCATGAGGATCTGTCGCTCACCCAGTGGCTGGCCATCGGCGCAATCATCGTCGCCTCGATTGGAGCGACGTTGGGCTCGACACCGGCTAAACCCCAGCTGGTGCCCGCGGACTGAACGTCTTTATCAGGAACCAGTCACAAGGCACTGGTAATTGTCTCGCGCTTGAGCCATGTTTAGGCCGTAGCCAATCTCATTTTCGAGATTCGGTCTGTGTGTCATCTACGAAAAGCATAATAAGAAACTCAGGCACGTAAGGCGCTCAAGTAATGGTTTGCTTAAGGAAAGGAATGAAATTCATCTTTATCGCGGTGGCCGTTCTGGCCATGGCGGGTTGTGCGGCAACCTCGAAACCCGTCAAGCAGACCAAGCGCGGGATTCACATCAACTGCTCCGGGCTTTCATCGTCCTGGGCCAAATGTTACGAACTCGCGACCAATACCTGCCAGTCAGGGACATTCAGGGTCATCGCCAAGTCGGGTGACACAGAGGCAGAGCCGGAGGATTACCCGTTCGGCCTCAATCCGGCCGGCTACACCAGTCGCAGCATGATCATCGTGTGTAAAAAAGGCTCGTCGCTGAGCAATGAGTTGCCGAAGTCCTGAGACCGCGGCAACCGACACCCTTAGTCAAATCGCAGCGGTTCGCGCCTGCAGCCACTGCAGCGCAGCGCCTTCAAGCAGCGGGCTTAAACGTTGATTGACGTGCGCGTGGTAATCATTGAGCCACTGCCGCTCTTCAAGACTCAACATCGAAAGCTCGATGCACCGCGTATCGATCGGGCAAAGGGTCAAGGTTTCGAACTTCAGAAACTCACCGAACTCGGTCTTCCCCGCTTCCTGGTTGATCACCAGATTCTCGATACGCACACCCCAGCGTCCCGGCCTGTAGGTTCCCGGCTCGATTGACGTGATCATGCCCGCAAGCATGGCCGTCTGAGGGGTTGCCGGTGCCTGATAGGCGATGACTTGCGGCCCCTCGTGTACGTTCAGGAAATAGCCGACTCCATGACCGGTGCCATGGCCGTAGTTGACACCCTCGGTCCAGAGGGGTGCCCGGGCAATGGCGTCCAGCAGAGGCGAAAGAATGCCTTTGGGGAAATGTGTACGCGAAAGCGCGATGACGCCTTTCAGCACGCGGGCGCAATCCTGCTTCTGCTCGAGGGAGGGCGTGCCTATCGCGACCATACGGGTGATATCTGTCGTGCCGCCCAGGTATTGTCCGCCAGAGTCGATCAGCAACAGGCCGTCACCTTCGATCTGCGCGTGTTCGGCTTCGGTGGCACGGTAATGCGGCATGGCGCCATTGGCATTGAAGCCTGCGATGGTTGCGAAACTGGCAGAAATGTAACCCTGACGGCGTTCGCGCGCCGCAGTCAGGTTCTCATCGATGGTCAGTTCGCTGACCGGCTGATGCCCCAGCGCGCTGTCCAGCCAGGCGAAGAACTCACAGAGCGCTGCTCCATCCTGCTCCATGGCCTGACGAATATGCCCGGTGTCGGCCTCGGTCTTCTGCGACTTCAGCAAGGTGCTTGGATTCAGCCCTTCGACCAGGGTGACTTCGCTGTCCAGATAATCCAGCAGCCCGCAGGTCACACGAGCCGGGTCGACCAGCAGCCGTGCCGACTTGGGCAGCTCACGCAACGCGGCACCGATTTGCGTGTACTCCATCAGGTTGACGCCATCCAGTTCCAGATTCCGACGGACCTCGGCGCTCACTTTCTTCGAGTCGACAAACAATGTGACGCTTTGCGGGCCAATCAGAGTGAATGAGATAAACACCGGATTGTACGAAACGTCGGAACCGCGCAGATTGAACAGCCAGGCAATGTCATCCAGCGTCGGAACGAAATGCCAGTCCGCGCCCTTTTCGCTCATCGCCTTGCGAACCAGATTCAGCTTGTCGCGGCGCGAGACCGATGCCTGGGGCGGCAGATGTTCGTAGACCGGGCTGACCGGCAACGCCGGGCGATCCTGCCAGAGCTCGATGAGCAGATCGATGTCGGTCCGCAACCGGGCACCGCGCGCATACAGCTTGCTCGCCAGAGTGCGTGAAGACGCCACCGCCAGCACAGCACCGTCAACCGCAACCACGGTCTCGGCAGTCGCCTGATCAGCGAGCCACTCCAGTGGCCCCTGCTGACCGGGAATCAATTTGACCAGTTCGATGCCACTGCCGGCCAGTTCCTTGGTTGCCTGCTCCCAATAGCGACTGTCCGCCCACACGCCAGCGAAACTCTGGGTAATGATCAGCGTGCCCACGGAGCCATGAAAACCCGACAACCACTGGCGCCCTTGCCAGTAACCGGGCAGGTACTCGGAGAGATGAGGGTCTGCCGACGGCACCAGATAGGCATCGATGCGCTCCCTGCTCATCAAGGCGCGCGTTAGCGCCAATCGTTCTGCCACGGTGTTACTGGCGCTCGCTTGCGTACTCATTGGTTCTCCTGCTGACCGAAAATGGCTGCTATAACCCGTCAGATAATGGAGCACTCCTCAAGCGTGAGCAACCGCCCAGAAAGCAGGCTGGATGACGCTTGCACGAATCGCCTCGGCAGCACGGCAGATATCCTGCTCGCGGGTAAAGCGTCCGATGCTCAGACGGATTGTCTGACTGGCTGCCTGAGGGCTAAGACCCAGTGCAATCAATACGTGCGAGGGGGTATTTTTGGCTGAATTGCACGCCGACGTTGAAGAGAACGCGAGGTGTTGCTCCAGTGCAGCGGCATTCAAATCATGGTTACCAAATGTGAGGCTCAGCGTGTGGGCAATCCTTTTTGAAGGACTGCCATTGATACAGAGACCGGGAATGCCACGCAGTTGCTCGAGAAGCAGGCCATTCAGGCGCTCGATTTCGAGGAGTTCCTGGCCAAACGTCTCGCCTGCCAATGCAAACGCAGCGCCCATACCCGCAATCTGATGGGTGGCCAGGGTACCGGAACGCAACCCGGACTCATGTCCACCGCCATGAATCTGCGCCAGAACTCGCTGCTCCGCGCGGGGGCCGACGTACAAGGCACCAATGCCTTTGGGCCCGTAGATCTTGTGAGCGGAAAATGACATGAGGTCGACCGCAAGGCTGCTCAGATCAATCGCGACCTTGCCCGCGCCCTGTGCCGCATCGACATGCAGCAACGCGCCGTGTCCGCGAACCCGCCGACCGATCTCGGCGACGTCATTGACCGTCCCCAACTCATTGTTGACCAGCATCAGTGACACCAGAAAGGTGTCCTCACGCAAGGCAGCACTGACGGCATCGGCGCTGATCAGACCATCGGCATCAGGCACCAGGTACGTGACGGTGAAACCACCTGCCTGCAGCTGCTGCGCCGTATCGAGCACAGCCTTGTGTTCGATCTGACTGGTAATGATGTGCCCGCCGGGCTTGCCAAGGCGCCCTGCCCGTTCCTGAGCGACACCCTTCAGGGCCAGATTGTTGGACTCTGTCGCTCCGGAGGTCCAGATGATCTGTGAGGCCTGAGCACCCACCAGACCTGCGACCTGTTGACGAGCGTTCTCAACAGCAAGGCGAGCACTCCGTCCGAAGCCATGGGAACTGGAAGCGGGATTCCCGAAATTGCCCGAGAGACCCAGGCACTCGACCATCACCTTGATGACGCGCTCGTCGACAGGCGTGGTGGCGGCGTAATCGAAATACAGGGCTGACTCTTTCATGACGGCTCCTCTGACTGGCGCGGCCTATGCGATGAAATATTCGAACTCGCTAAAGCGTCATCGCAACCAGGCCTGTGAGGCCATCATGCACGATTCAACATAGAACCAAAAATTATCAAATGGTATTTATATATTCTTTTTATGAATATAAGACGCATCGCAGACTGCGTTCCAGAGAATTGATAGAGGGTCGCCACCAGCGACAGCCGCTCTGCCATCTGTCCGATACTGCCGGGGTTTTCAGAAAGTTCGGCAGCGCGCCATGCCCAGGCGCATCTTCCACTCCCGCAAAACGCCCCACTTGACTGCACTCACCGTCACTTCAGGCACACATCAATAATAAAACCCGCTTTATCGTCAATTGAGACAACTGCAAACAGTGATTAATTTGAGTCAGTCTTCGATCACTGCGTTGACAGGAATCACGCACTGTAAAGACGCCTGAAAACTGTCAATTCACAGGCTTTGCATAATGTTTGTTTTTTGACGCCCAATAAAATCAATGGGTTAATAATTGCGTGAAACCATTTATCAAAAATTTAACAGAAAGCTGACGAAATAATTTGACAGAATCGCTGACGCTACCAATATATAGCACTGTCAGACACCTCCTGGTTTGTACGCTAATGCCACAGTGCACTGCGCTGGATGTTGTCAAGCTGTCGCTATTTGTTGTTCTGCCCGCGAAGTTAGTTGTTTCCACAGTGCCTTATCGGCGCTGGTGGATGTCTGTTGACTCATAAAAGCCTCGCATTTACTGAGCGCGCTCGGTGTGGCGGTAGCATTGCCTGAAGCAATCTGCCACGTGCCGTCGGTTCAAAAAGTGTCGCGTGGGCATTCGTTGGATAGATGTAGAGCATGGATCGCATGATTCGGGCGGTAGCGTGCCCGATAGACCGTTTTTCCACTCAGCAGCCAGTTGTATGTATTTGGTTGTCCGCCTCCCCTGAACCGAGGTGCCACTGAATGCCCTGCCTACCCGATTTCGATATGCAACATGTTCAACACTTGGCCCAAGACATGGATACCCAGGGTTTCGCACGATTAAAGAACGTACTCAACGACATCGACCTTGAGCAGTTAAGAGCCTTTACCGACCGACAGGCTTCGCAGCATCCCGGTGAGTACTTCGCCTATCACGGTGAAACTGCACTGAGTGAAAGTCTGTTGGCCAGTCTGTGGTCGACGCCTGAATTCAAACACCTGCTGGGCCTGCTTTATGAGCATGGCGCACACCGGCAAAGCATCAGCGATCAGATCTTTCCTGTGTTGCGCTGCGTTCAGGGCGAACAGGGGTTGCGTGAGTCCAATTGCTTTCACTACGACGCCAGTCTGGTGACCGCACTGATTCCGATCTACATCCCGACCGAGGGAGAGGAGTGCGGCGATCTGATGCTGTTCCCCAATCTGCGCAACGTCCGCCAACACATCGCGCTCAACATCATCGAGAAGTCGCTGCTGCAAAACCGCCTCACGCGCTGGGCCATGCGGGTTGCGATCAGGCACGAATGGCTCAAGCCCAAGGTATTGAAACTGCAACCCGGCGATATCTACCTGTTCTGGGGTTATCGCACGCTGCACGCCAATCAGGCCTGCGGCCCGGGTCTTAAACGTGCGACGGCGATCTTCCATTTCGGTGACCCACACAGTGGCAGCCGGGTGACCCGCCTGATTCTCGACCATACCCAGCAACGGGCTGCACGCGTCAGCGCGCAGACCGGCATTTCGCCTCCGGAAACCGATACACGGCAATCGCCAATGCTCTGAATCAACCCTCGCTACACAGTGATACACAGGAACATGGAGGCTTCGATGATTAACGTGACCAAGACTTACCTTGGTGATATCGACAAGTTCAAGCGGTATGTCGAGGGGATCTATGCACGCGGCTGGCTGACCAATCACGGTCCGCTGGCCGGCGAGCTTGAAAGCAGGCTCAAGGAATACCTGGGGGTCCGGCACATCATCCTAACCAATAACGGCACGCTCGCCCTGCAGGTGGCGTACCGCGCGTTGGGCCTGAGTGGCAGTGCAGTGACGACGCCGTTCAGCTTCGTGGCGACCAGCAGTTCGTTGCAGTGGGAAGGCATACGGCCGATCTTTGCCGATATCGATCCCGCCACCTGGAACATCTCGCCCCGGCACATCGAAAGCCGTATCGAAGAAGACACCACCGCAATCGTCGGCACACATGTGTTCGGTAATCCGTGCGCGGTGGACGCAATCGAGGAGATCGCACGCAGGCACAAACTCAAGGTTGTGTATGACGGCGCCCATGCGTTTGCCGTACGTCACGCCGGTCAGTCAGTGCTCAACCGGGGTGATATCAGCACGCTCAGTTTTCATGCGACCAAGCTGTTCCACACGATCGAAGGCGGCGCGATCATCACCAATGATGACGAACTGGCCAGACGCGCGTGCCTGCTGTGCAATTTCGGTATTGCCGACGTCGACAAGATCGACGGCATCGGCATCAACGCCAAGCTCAACGAGTTCTCGGCGGCCATGGGGCTGTGCATTCTGGACAACATCGAGAACATCCTCGAAGAACGAGCCGAAATTGCCCATCGCTATACCTCGCGACTGGAAAACTATCTGGACCTGCAGGAGCCGCAGGCCGACAGCGAGCTGAACCACAGCTATTACCCGATAGGTTTGCGTGACGAACAGGCGCTGCTGGAGGTGCGGTCGGCGCTCAACCTGCGCGAGATCAACCCTCGGCGCTACTTCTATCCGTCGCTCGACACCCTCGAGTACCTGCAACCGCAGCCAGGGCAGCCCGTCTCTCGCGCGTTGAGTGAGCGCGTGTTGTGCCTGCCGATCTATCCCGGCCTGCTCAAGGACGACCAGGACCGGATCATCCAGACCCTGCTTGAATCCTGCAGCCTGGACCGCCTGAGTTACCAAAGCCCTGTCATTGCCCAGGTCATTTGATAGACATGTCCAGCAAACGGTCCGTGATTCGCAACACCGCCCTGAACTACGTCGGTCAGGCCTACGTCCTGCTGGTCGGAATTCTGATCCTGCCCTTCTACCTCGGCCATCTTGGCGCTGAAGTCTATGGACTGATCGGGTTCTTTACCGTGCTGCAGGCATGGCTGCAACTGCTCGACGCAGGATTGTCACCCAGCCTGGTGCGTGCCGTGGCTCATGGACAGGGAGCGCCTGCCAGTGAACATGCGGCGGGCCGTCTGCTGCGTTCCTTCGAGCTGATGTTCCTGCCGATGGCGATCATCAGTTGCACGACGATCTACCTGGCCAGCTCGTGGATTGCGACCCACTGGCTCAACGCCAATACGCTGCAACCACAGACGCTGATCAACTGCATCGGCCTGATGGGCGTGGTGATTGCGCTGCGGCTGTATTCGACCCTGTACAAAAGCGGTATCCAGGGCCTTGAGCAGCATGCCTGGCTGAATGCGGTCAACGTATTGATTGCCACCCTGCGCTATTTTGGCGGCCTGGTGCTGGTCAGCCAGTTCTCGCAGGACCCGCAGGACTTCTTCGAGTTTCAGGTCGTCGTGGGGCTGATCGAAGCCTTGATCTTTGCGACGCGGGCCTGGCAGCAAATGCCGGTTGCACACTGGTCCAACGGTTTCGACTGGCAACGGGTCAGGCCGATCCTGCCCTTCGCGGCGAGCATGTCGCTCAGCGCGGTGTTGTGGATCGTGCTGACCCAGATGGACAAGGCGTTGCTGTCCAGCCTGCTGCCGCTGGACCAGTACGGTTATTTCTCGCTCGTGGCGTTGATGACCACCGGCATCATGATGCTGACCAACCCGCTGGTGCAGACCCTGCTGCCGCGCCTGACCGTACTGATGGCCGAAGGCAGACGCGACGACATGCACGCCCTTTTTCTGGCGGCCCACCGTTTCGTCTGCACCTTTCTGTTTCCACTGGCGGCAGTCATTGCGCTGCATGCCGAACCGCTGGTGCTCGCCTGGACAGGCGATGCAGACGCCGCGCGCTGGAGCCGGCCGATCCTGAGTTGGTACGCGCTGGGCAGCGCGATCATGGCGGCCAGCGCGTTTCAGTTCTATCTGCAGTACGCCTACGGCCAGATGCACCTGCATCTCTGGTACAGCGTCATTTCAGCCGTCATCACCGTTCCGACCCTGTTTCTGGCCATTCACTTTCAAGGCGTATACGGCGCGGCGCTGGCCTGGTTCTTTCTGCGTGCAGCGTCGTTCGCCATCTGGCCGATGATCGTCCACCAACGTCTCGCACCGGGCATTCATGGTCAGTGGCTGCGCGACATCCTGCGCATCAGTGTGATGACCGCAGCGGGCCTTTTCATCAGCCAGCCGGTGTTCGACCTGATCGCCGGTCAGAGCCGCACCAGCCTGTTTCTGGCCCTGGCGGCGAGCGGCTTCATCACCCTTGCGCTGGTCGCCGCGAGCTACAAGCCACTGGCATTGAAGATCTACATCTTGTTCAGCAAACCGAGTACATGAGCCATGGATGTCACTGCAAAAAAAGCCGGCACGACGCGTCCGGAGCACCAGCCGCCGCTGCTGAGTATCGTTTGCCCGGCCTACAATCAGGAAGCGTTCATCGCCCAGACGCTGGATGGCTTTCTGTCCCAGCAAACCTCGTTCAGCTACGAGATTCTGGTCCACGACGATGCGTCCACCGACGGCACGGCCCGTATCATTGCGCAGTACACCGAACGCCACCCGACGATCATCCGGGCCTTCTATCAGCAGACCAACCAGTACAGCCAGGGCATTCCCTGCGTGCCGAATCTGTTCGCCAAGGCGCGTGGGCGTTACATCGCCTACTGCGAGGCCGACGACTACTGGACCGACCCGCGCAAGCTGCAACTGCAGGTGGACTTTCTTGAGAGTCATCCCGACTACGTCATTACCTACCACGACGCGTTCGCATTCGACGAGAACGGCCAGTACGGCATTCAGTTGCAAGGTGATCTGCGCGCCGACGCCACCAGCCTGGAACTGCAGAAGGCGCGCCGCATTTCGACCCTGACCACCTGCTTTCGCAACGTGTTCAGCGCCATGCCGCCCGAACTGCACATTCGCATCGCGCCGTTGAACGACCTGTGCTGGTGGTCGCTGCTGGGTGCCTACGGCAAGGGCAAGTTCATCGCCGAGATCAAGCCGGCTGCTTACCGATTGCATCCGGGCGGCGTGTTCTCGATGCGCAGCGACAAACGCAAGTTGCACATGAGTCTGCAGACCTGCTCGAGCCTGGCCAACTACTACAACCGCCTGGGTAACCAGGCACTGTACGAATACTTCCTGATGCAGACGGTCTGCCTGTCGCTGTCGGCGCTGGAGCCGCGCCATAAGCTGCAGACGCTGTTGATGGTGGCGCGCAACTTTGCCGTCAACCTGAGCAAACGACTCTGGTCCGGCACCGGCAAAGCCCATGTTCAGTAACGTGCTGGTGGTGTGCGTTGGTAACATCTGCCGCAGCCCGATGGCTGTCGCGCTGTTGCGTCACCGCCTGGCAGACCCGGAAGTGCGCATTCAGTCGGCAGGCATTGCCGCCCTGTCCGGCTCGGCCATGGATCCGCTGGCCAAGGCCGTCCTGCAATCGCATCAGGTGCCGACCCGCCGCCATGAGGCGCGACAGGTCAACCGGCATCTGCTGCATCAGGCGGACCTGATCCTGCTCATGGAGCAGGCGCATTTTTCGCGAATTCTCAAGCTGGCGCCGGAAGTGCGCGGCAGAACCTTCCTGCTCGGCAAATGGCAGCACACGCTGGAAATAGCAGACCCGTATCGACGACCCAAGTCAGCCTTTGAACAGACCTATCAGCATCTCTCGCGATGCATCGATGACTGGCTCCCCCATCTTCAGTCAGGAGAAACAAGATAAATGACCGTCATGAACCGTCCCTCCCTGGACTACTACCAGGACACCCGGATCGATCTGGCAACTATCTTGCGCATGTTGTTCGATCACAAGGCCTTGATCATCTGGACTGTCAGCCTGTTTTTCCTGGCCGGGCTTGCATATGCGATTCTCGCCACGCCGGTGTTCCAGGCCAGCGCGATGATTCAGATCGAGCCGAAGAAAGTCGGCATCGAGGGCACACCCGAGGTCAACAACAAGCCGTCGTCGGTCTCCCAGGCCACCACGGAAATCGAGCTGATCAAATCCCGCGCCCTGCTTGGCAAGGTGGTGGACGACCTGAAACTGAATCTGGTCCAGACGCCCGATTTCTTTCCGGTCATCGGTCCCTATCTCTATCGCACGTTCAAGCCTGAATACGAAGGTGCGCTGGCCGAGCCGCTGTTCGGCCTGACCCAGTACGCCTGGGGCGGCGAGAAAATCGATGTCTTCCAGCTGGAAGTCCCCGAAGCCCTGCTGGGCGAAAAGCTGACGCTGGTGGCAGGCAACCCCGGCCAGTTTTCGCTGTATGACAGCGATCACAACCTGTTGCTCAGTGGCGCCATCAACCGGATCGTCGAGGGTAACGGCGTGAAGATTCAGGTCGCTGCCTTGCATGCGCACCCTGGCACCGAATTCACCATTTCGCGCCAGCGAACCCTGACCTCGGCACTGATCTACCAGAATCGCCTGAAGATCACCGAAGCAGGCAAGGATTCGGGGATCATTTACCTGTCCATCGAGGATCAGGACGCCGACAAGGCCAACAAGATTCTGGACGAGGTCAGCCACCTCTATGTGCGCCAGAACGTTGAGCGCAGCTCTGCCGAAGCCGCACAGCGCCTGCAGTTCCTGCGCTCGCAACTGCCCATGGTGCGCAAGCAGCTGGAAGAGTCCGAAGTGGCCCTGAACAACTTTCAGACCAGTGCCAAATCGGTGGACCTGAGCATCGAGACCAAAGGCGTGCTGGATCAGGTGGTCAAGCTGGACTCGATGCTGTCGGAACTCAAGCTCAAGCGCGTCGAGATCGAACGCCTGTACACCCAGGAACACCCGACCTATCGCAGTCTGATGAGTCAGATGAGCCAGCTTGAACAGCAGAAACAGGGCTTGCTGAAGAAGATCGAGGCCCTGCCGATGACGCAACAGGAACTGCTGCGTCTGACCCGCGACATGCAGGTCACCAGCCAGACCTACACCCTGATGCTCAACAAGAGCCAGGAGCAGGACATTCTGCGCGCAGGAAGCATCGGTAACGTGCGGGTGATCGACAACGCCGATACCAACGTCGAACGGCCGGTCAAGCCGATGAAAACCCTGGTTGTGCTGCTGGCCACGCTGGTCGGGGCACTGGTAGCGGTGACCATCATCTTTGTTCGCCAGGCCTTCTACCGCGGCGTGGAAAGCGCCGAGGTCATCGAAAACAGCGGCATGCCGGTGTATGCGTCGCTGCCCTACTCTCGCCAGCAGGACCGTCTGGAGAAAACCACCAAGGGCGGCGGCGCGCCCAAGGAATCAAAGCTGCTGAGCATTGCGGCGCCCAATGAACTGGCTATCGAGTCTTTGCGCAGCCTGCGCACCAGCCTGCATTTCGCGATGCTCGAAGCGCGCAACAACGTGCTGATGATTTCCAGCCCGTCGCCCGGCGCGGGCAAGTCGTTCGTGTCCAGCAACCTGGCAGCGATCATTGCCCAGACCGGCAAACGCGTACTGCTCATCGACGCCGACATGCGCAAGGGCTACCTGCACCGGATCTTCGGCCTGCAACCCAAACACGGTCTGTCCGACACCCTGGCTGCCCGATTGAAATGCACCGAGGTGATCAATCACACCCAGATTCGCCATCTGGACTTTATCTCCTGCGGCTTCGCGGCGCCCAACCCTTCCGAACTGCTGATGCACGACAACTTCAACAAGATGCTCACCGAGCTGTCGCCGTTGTACGACCTGATCCTGGTGGACACCCCGCCCATCCTCGCGGTAACCGATGCCACGCTGGTCGGCCGTCAGGCGGGCACCTGCCTGCTGGTCGCACGCTTCGGCATCACCACGCTCAAGGAAATCGAGGCCTGCAAACGCCGGCTCGGCCAGAACGGCATTCTGATCAAAGGCGCCATCTTCAACGCCGTAGTCCGCAAGGCAACCACCTCGGACTACGACTGCGCGGCGTATGGCTACAACTACCACCCCGTCAACAAATGAACGCCCCGGATAACGCTCTCTTCAAGCCCTAAAAGGAATTAACCATGGCCAGAACCGTAGCAATGATGCAGCCCTACCTGTTTCCCTATCTGGGCTACTTCCAGTTGATCGCAGCCGCTGATGTCTTCGTCCTGGGCGACGACCTGCAG
Source organism: Pseudomonas sp. fls2-241-TYG-175 (assembly GCF_030209155.1). Lineage (NCBI taxonomy): Bacteria > Pseudomonadati > Pseudomonadota > Gammaproteobacteria > Pseudomonadales > Pseudomonadaceae > Pseudomonas > Pseudomonas sp. fls2-241-TYG-175. The sequence continues at coordinate 12,843 of NZ_JARVSO010000047.1, forward strand.
TACATCCGGGCGGGCTGGGTAAATCGCAACCGGATCCTGAGCAACGGCCAGGCCCGACTGATCACCTTCCCGCTGAAGAAGGATCACTTCGAGCTGCCCATCATGCAGCGCAGCCTGATCGACAATTTTTCCGACGAAGCCAGTCGGCTGATCAATGTCATCGCTCAGAACTATCGCCGGGCGCCGTACTTTGCGCAGGTGATGCCGTTGCTGGAGCGACTGATCCGCCATCCGCAATACAACCTGGCGCTGTATGCGGAAAACACCTTGCGTGAGCTGTGCGCTTATCTGCAGATCGATACGCCGATCATTCGCGGCTCCGATCTGAAGATCAACCAATGCACCGACAGGCAGGATCGGGTGATCCGGGTGGCACACGCGCTGTCCGCCACCTCGGTGCTCAACCCGCTGGGCGGCATGCAGCTTTACGACCGCGACCGCTTTGCCCGCAACGGTCTGCTGCTGCGCTTTTTCTCCATGCGTCCCGTCACGTACCCGCAACTGGGCCAGCCCTTCGTCAGTGACCTGTCGATCATTGACGTGCTGATGTTCAACAGTCTGGAACAGGTGCAGGCGCTGCTGAGCCAGTGCACGACCCACGATCTGCAGGTTGCCAACGATCCGTTCGTGCGGATCGGTCAGGACCCGACACTTGCCCCTTCCTCGCAACTGGCAGCGGAGTGAGTCCCATGTCCTTATCCGAACGTCCCGCCCGCTGGTATCTGATCCAGACCAAACCCCGCCAGGAAGCCCGTGCCGAAGAGCACCTGCAGCGCCAGCATTTCGAGTGCTACCGGCCACTCAAGTCGGGGGAAAGAAAGCGCAGCAACCGGACTTCGGTCGAAGAGGAACTGTTCCCGGGCTACCTGTTCATCCGCATGGATCAGGTGCATGACAACTGGTACCCGATCCGCTCGACACGTGGAGTGGCACGCATCGTCACCTTCGGCGGACACCCGGTGCCGGTGCGTGACGAGCTGATCGAGCAGATCCGCCAGCGGTTGTCTGCACCGGCGCCAAGAATGGTGTTTACCCAGGGCGAGCCCGTGCTGATCAAGGCGGGGGGTTTTTGCGACGTCGAAGCCATCTTCCTGGCCACCGACGGCACCGAACGCGCCGTGATCCTGCTCAACATGCTGCAACGTCAGCAGAAAGTCGTCCTGCCGATCAGCAGCCTGGCACGGATGGAAGCGCGGGTTTGAGCGTTCGCGCAGTGCAGCAGTAACACCAGGTCTGGCAACAGACATCGCCTCTATCAACAACACGTGATCTGCTGAGTGAACAGGCTTTTTGTGGGAGGCGGCTTGCCGACGATGAACGATGACATGTTTTTCCTGACATACCGCGTCGACCGAATCGCCGGCAAGCCGCCTCCCACACTGGACAGCGCTACGTCGAAGACGTGGTGGCGCGTCTCACATGAGATCGCCGTCATTCAATAAGCGCGTACCTGCCAGCCACTCACACCACGACCATCGACAGTCCCCTTCACGCCAACACCGGAAACAGACCATGACCCACCGGACCACCCTGGTGACGCTCACCTATGGTGATCGTTTCAACTATCTGCACACGCTGGTCAGCCGTTCGCTGGAAAGCCCGCTGATCGAGCGGGTCATCATCGTCAGTAACGCTTCGGTCGCGCCGCTGCAGAATCTGAGCAGCAAGTGGCCCGGTCAGGTCGAAGTCATCCGGCTGGAACACAACACCGGTTCGGCACACGGTTATTCGGTCGGCATCCAGGCCGCGCTGGATGCCGGGGCCGAATACATCTGGCTGATGGATGACGACAACGCACCTACCATCAACGCCATCGAAGTGCTTCACCATCATCTCCACCAGCGAGGAGCCATCGATGGCAGGGACAAGACGGCGGTGCTCGGGTTTCGTCCCACGCATCAGGCTGACATCGCAGCAGGCGTACCCCGACGATTCGCGGTTCAACTGAGGTCCAGCTTCTTCGGTTTTCACATCGCCCAACTGCCATACAAGATCTGGCGCCGTCTGCCCTGGGGCAAGCCTGCGGCCGATCACACTGTGCCGCAGACCGTTCAGTTGCCCTTTGCCACCTATGGTGGATTGCTGGCCCATCGCAGCCTTTACATCAAGATCGGCCTGCCGCTGGAAGCGCTGAAGCTCTATGCCGATGACAGTGAATACACCTGGCGGATCACCGCCGGTGGCGGGCGGATTTATCTGGTGCCCGAGGCGCTGCTCGATGACCTGGAAGACTCCTGGAACATCAAGGCGCGCACCCGCAATGTCTACGAAAACTATTTGCTGGCCGGCTCGGATCTGCGCGCTTATTACGGCGCACGCAACCAGGCCTGGTTCGATAAAAACGTCTGGGCGTCGTCCCCTCTGCTCTACCGACTCAACCGCTGGGTGTTTTTCTGCCTGCTGCGCGTGATCGCCAGGCGTTGTGATGCCGGACAGCGTCTGAGCCTGATCGAGCAGGCCATCAGCGATGGCGAGGCTGGCGTGCTGGGCCTCAACAGGTCATATCCTCTATGAAAATTCTCTTTATCAGCAGCCTCTACGCACCCGACATCGGCGGCGGCGCGGAAATCATTTTGCAGCGCACCGTAGAAGGCCTGCAGAAACGCGGCCATAGCGTCGCCGTACTGGCCACCACCGATCAGCCGGGATTGCACATGACGGCGGTCAACCAGATCAAGGTCTATCGCGCCGGTCTGCATAACCTGTACTGGCATTTCACGGCGCAGCGGCCCGGCCGCCTGATCCGACTCGGCTGGCACCTGCGTGACCGCTACAACGTGGGCATGCGCGAGTACGTCAGTCAGGTGATGGAGATGGAGCAGCCGGACCTGGTGGTGTGCCATAACCTGACCGGCTGGTCGGTCTCGGCATGGGATGAAATCACTGCGTCAGGCCGCCCCATCGTTCAGGTGCTTCACGACCTCTATCTGCTCTGCCCCAGCAGCACCATGTTCAAGAAAGGCCACAGCTGCCAGCGCCAATGCGTGATGTGCAAGCAGTTTCGCAAGGGCCATGACGAGCGTTCAGCCCAGGTCAGCACGGTGGTAGGCGTCAGCCAGTACATGCTCGACACCTTGCAGGCCCAAGGTTATTTCAAGGGCGCCAAAGGCTACGTGGTGCACAACGCAAGTCCCATCCCGATGGCCCTGCCACAGCAGCGCATTATTGATCCGCAAACGGCAGAGCCGACCAACGCGCCATTGCGCTTCGGCTATCTGGGCACCCTGTCGGACTCCAAGGGCGTGGGCTGGCTGATCGATCAGTTTCAGCATCTGCCATTCAACGCGACGCTGCAGATCGCCGGACGCGGGCAGATCAACGATGAGAAACGCTTCAAGGCCATGGTGACCTCACCGAACATCAGTTTTGTCGGTTATCAGAAGCCCGAAACGTTCTACAACCAGATCGACGTGGCGGTGGTGCCGTCCATCTGGAACGAGCCTTTCGGCATGGTGGCGGTGGAGGCCTGCGCCTATTCCCGTCCGGTCATCGCCAGCCGCATGGGTGGATTGAAGGAAATCATCCAGGACCAGCTCAACGGTCTGTTGTGCAGCCCGGACGATCCCGATTCGCTGGGGCTGGCGATGCTCAAGCTGCACCAGCAGCCCAGCCTGCTGGCGCGCCTCAGTGCCCAGGCGCGCAACAGCGTCGCGTCGCTGCTGAATCTGGACCTGATGCTGGACCAGTACGAGACGCTCTTTGCCCAGACCGTGCTGGACAGCATCACAACGCCCGACCAGCGTCAGTACAACCCTGTCTAGGGTCGGGCCATTCCCGGCGCAGTGACCTTCATCGGCACGTGCTCCGCCAGACCCTGCGGCGCAGCGTGCTTCCCGACTGAGACAAGATATGTCAAAGCCACCCGCACCCCGTCGACGACGATCATTGACGGTCTTTCTGCTGGGGCTGTTCACCAGCCTTTTCGCCACGGGCGAGGAACAATTCATCATCGGCGTCGACACGCAACTGATGAGCAGCGATAGCCTGCCGACGCAGGCGCTCGATTTGCTGGAGCGTGCAGGCGTCAACTCGGTACGCGACAGTGCGTACTGGACCCATGTCGAACCCAGGCGCGGCTTTCTGCGCATCGATCCGCTCTGGCAGGCCTACCTGAACAGGGTTCGCCAGCATCACTTGAGGCCGCTGCTGATGCTGGGTTACGGCAACCCCTTTTATGACAACCACGCAAAACCGCGTCATCCCGTCGTGCGCCAGGCATTCGGCAACTACGTGAGTTTCGTCACACAGGAGCTGGCCAACCGGGTCGATCTTTACGAAATCTGGAACGAGTGGGACCGGGAAAACCCTGTCGATGCCTGGGCGGCGAAGGACTACAGCACGCTGGTCGAGGAAACCGTGGCGCGCATCAGAGCACAGAAAAAGCCGGTCACGATTCTGGCGGGTGCCGTCACCAGCCTGGGGATGGAACTGGGGTTCGCCGAGCGACTGATCCAGAACGGCCTGCTCAATCAGGTGGATGGGCTGTCCTTGCATCCCTATGTGCATTGCCGGACCGAACAGCGCCACACACCCGAGCGCTGGATTGCCTGGCTGCGCTGGATCGATGCCGACCTGCGCGCGCTGGCGACCCGACCGGTGCCGCTTTACCTGACCGAGATGGGCTGGCCGACCGGCACCAGTGAATGCAGCGTCAGCGAACAGCACCAGGCCGCCTTTCTGGCCCGCAGCTTTTTCCTCGTCCGAACGCTGCCGGACATCAAGGGGCTTTGGTGGCACGGACTGATCGACAGCGGCGCTGACAGTGACGACCCGCAGCAAAACTTCGGCCTGCTCAGGAAAGACCTGAGTGTGAAGCCTGCCTACGCGACGCTCCAGGCCATCAGTAAGACCTTGCTGGATTACCGATACGACGCCGAGAGAAGCCAGGAAATGGATTCGACTTACCTGCTCAGGTTTACCCGCGGGCAGGAGCAGATTCTGGTGGCCTGGACCACCGGCGCGGCGCGCCTGACCCATGTCGAAGCCAGCAGCGTGCAGCGCGGCAACGTTGAAATGATCGACAGCGGTCGGCCGGAAAAGGGCCGCTTCGAGACCGAGACGCCCTGGAACTGCACCGAAGCCCGCTGTTCGGCCCAGGTCCGGATCGACGAATTTCCAAAAATCATCAGCCTGGGCATGAGGCCTGCGCTGTTCGCCCAACAAGAACGGGATCGGAGGTCTCACGGCCTCCAAAAAAGCACCCGCATTCACCCTACATCACCATGACCTTGCAGGATGCTTGAGATGATCTTTATCAATTCACGGTTTCTCACCCAGGACGTCAGTGGCGTTCAGCGTTATGCCGAGCAGATCTGCATGGCGCTGAAAAAGCTGCGCAGCGATCTGGTGTTCGTCGCGCCTCACGGCATCAAACTGCATGAAAGTGCCAAAGCGCTGAACGTACAGTGCATCGGTCATAACAAGGGTCATCTCTGGGAGCAGATCGACCTGCCGCTGTACCTGCGGCGGCAGAAAAATCCGCTGCTGATCTCCATCAGCAGCACCGGCCCGATGTTCTACCGCAACCAGATCGCCACCCACCACGACATCAATTACGTACGTTTTCCGCAGAGCTATACCCGGCTTTTCCGACTGGCCTACCGCACCATCACCCCGATCCTGCTATCGCGCATCAAGACCCTGGTGACCAGCAGCAGTTTCTCCAGAGGCGAGATCTCGCAGTTTTACGGGTTCCCCGAACACAGGGTGCTGATCGTGCCGGCAGCGGTGAGCGACAGCTTCCGGCCACGCCCCGTGCAGCCCGATGCCCCGAAATACCTGCTGGCGGTGTCCTCGCCCGCCGCGCACAAGAACTTCAACCGCATGATCCAGGCCTTTCTCAGCCTGCGGGATCACAACGACTTGCAGTTGCACATTGTGGGCGCCGCCACCGGCATCTTCGCCGACCCCAACCTGCAACGCCTGGCCTGCCGTGATCCACGCATTCGGTTTCTGGGGCGGCTCAGCGACGCCGAACTGATCGAGCAGTATCAGGGTGCGACCGCATTTGTATTTCCGTCCTTGTACGAAGGGTTCGGCATCCCGCCGCTCGAAGCCCAGGCGTGTGGCTGTCCGGTACTGGCGGCCAACGCTGCCTCGATTCCGGAAGTGCTGCAGGCCAGTGCCCTGTATTTCGATCCGCTGGACGTCAGCCACATGGCGGCGGCCATGCACCGGGTACTGGTTGACGCCCCGCTGCGCGATGCGTTGCGCCTGCACGGGCTGAACAACGTGAAACGCTTTTCCTGGGAATTGTCCGCGCACCGCCTTTCCCAGCGCATCGATGCCCTGCTGGAACCTGAACCGGCGCTGCTCGGCAAACAGCGCATCAGTCCCGAATCCTCTTCAAGCAAACCCTGAACCAATAACAGCAACGTCAAGACGCGCCCTGTCGCGCCTGCAGTAGAGCGAGCGAATACAGCAAGGAATCCCCATGAGAATTGCGATCGTCCACGACTGGCTGGTGACCTACGCCGGTGCCGAGCGTGTGCTGGCTTCACTGATCAATATCTGGCCCGAAGCCGATCTGTTTGCCGTGATCGATTTTCTGAGTGATGAGGACCGCGCTCACCTGCACGGCAAGGTCGCCACCACCACGTTCATCCAGAACCTGCCAAACGCCAGAAAACGCTACCAGCGCTATCTGCCCCTGATGCCGCTGGCCATCGAGCAACTGGACCTGTCCGGTTACGACCTGATCATCAGCAGCAGCCACGCCGTGGCCAAAGGCGTGTTGAGCGGCCCGGATCAATTGCACATCAGTTACATCCACTCACCGATTCGTTATGCCTGGGACCTGCAACACCAGTACCTGCGCGAAGCGGGGTTGAACACCGGTATCAAGGGCCGGCTGGCGCGGCTGATACTGCATTACATCCGCCTGTGGGACCAGCGCACCTCGGCCGGTGTGGACGCGTTCATTGCCAACTCCGGTTTTATCGGCGCACGCATCTGCAAGGCGTATCGACGCGAATCGACGGTCATCTATCCACCGGTCGATACGCTCGGGTTCACTGCCAACGGCACGCGCAGCGACTTCTATTTCACCGCCTCGCGCATGGTGCCCTACAAGCGCATGCCGATGATTGTCGAAGCCTTCGCTGCCATGCAGGACAAACGTCTGATCATGATCGGCGACGGGCCTGACCTGGCCAAGGCGCAGGCCATCGCGAGCCGCGCGCCCAACATCACGCTGATGGGTTTCCAGCCGGCGAGCGTCCTGATCGAGCACATGCGCACCGCCAAAGCCTTCGTGTTCGCTGCCGAAGAGGATTTCGGCATCAGTCCGGTGGAAGCCCAGGCCTGCGGCACACCGGTGATCGCCTTCGGCAAGGGCGGTGCACTGGAGACCGTTCGCGGGCTGGACCATCCACATCCTACCGGGGTGTTCTATCCGCAGCAGACGGTTGAATCACTGATCGCAGCAGTCAACGAGTTCGAAAGCGCGCAGGCGCGAATCACCGTACAGGCCTGTCGCGCCAACGCCGAGCGGTTCTCGATTGCCCGCTTCGAGCAGGAAGTCAAAGCCTTCGTCGACGACCACCTGGCCGCCGCACACCTGTCCCGCCTGCCTGCGCAGCCCTGGACACCCCAGACCTCGCAGAGTCTTGCCAGCGAGTTGCCGTCCCGAGTCGTTCCCATCAAATCCGTTTGAGCGAGCACCGTCATGCGCACCTCCGTTCGCGGCATTCTGCATGCCCATCAGTCAGCGCTGTCGGTCGCCCACCGCCTGCTGGATCTGGCAGTCATCGTACTGATCGGGTACTGGCAAAGCCGGCTGGCAATGATCGACAGCACCGAGGCCTGGCTGCATATCATTCTGGCTGTACTGGTGTTTCATTGGGTCGGCGAGTACCACCAGCTTTACGGCTCCTGGCGCGGCGAGCGCATCCTGCGCGAGCTGACCAAGGTGTTCAATTACTGGGCGCTGACCTTCATCAGTCTGTTGTCGGTGGATTATCTGCTGCTCAACCGGGACAACCTGCCGGATGACGGGCAGATGACCTGGTTCGCGCTGGTGCTGGCGATCCTGTGTGGTTATCGCCTGCTGATCCGCCTGCTGTTGCACAGCCTGCGACGTCATGGTTTCAACACTAGGCGCGTGGCAATTGTCGGCACCGGCCAGGTCGGTGAGCGGCTGGCCCAGTCGATATCCAGCGCACCCTGGATGGGCCTGAATCTGCTGGGCTTCTACGACTCGAATCCGCAGCAGATGAACCTGAGTGCCACTGGCAGACGTGTGCCGGTGCTCGGCGATCTCGAGCAACTGGTCGAGGACGCCCGTCAGGGCCGGATCGACAAGGTGTACATCACCCTGGCGTTCAGTGCCGAACCGCACCTGCGCGAGCTGATCACCGGCCTTAGTGACACCACCGCCTCTGTGTATCTGATACCGGACGTGTTCATGTTCGAGCTGTTGCATGCCCGCAGCGAAAGCATCAACGGGCTGGCCAGCATCAGCATTTTCGACTCGCCCATGGATGGCGCCTGGAGCGTGGTCAAGCGTGCCGAAGACATCCTGCTGTCCAGCCTGATTCTGGTGCTGATCGCGATTCCACTGTTGTTGATCGCCCTGGCCATCAAGCTGACGTCGAAAGGCCCGGTGCTGTTTCGCCAGCGCCGTTACGGGCTGGACGGCCGCCCCATCATGGTCTGGAAATTCCGCAGCATGAACGTGCAGGAAAATGGCGACGTGGTGCGCCAGGCCACACGCAATGACACACGAATCACGCCGCTGGGCGCGTTCCTGCGCCGCACGTCGCTGGATGAACTGCCGCAGTTTTTCAATGTGCTGCGCGGCGACATGTCCATCGTCGGCCCGCGTCCGCATGCCGTGGCCCACAACGAGCAATACCGCAGGCAGGTCAGCGGCTACATGTTGCGCCACAAGGTCAAACCGGGCATCACCGGCTGGGCGCAGATCAACGGCTGGCGTGGCGAAACCGACACGCTGGACAAGATGCGCAAACGGGTCGAGTTCGATCTGGAATACATCGAGCACTGGTCAATCTGGCTGGACCTGAAAATCATTCTGCTGACGCTGTTCAAGGGCTTCTTCAACAAGAACGCCTTCTGACATTCCATTGACTAGACGACGGCTCCGGCAGCCTTTGCCCGGAGGGAGGTATGTGCGCGCGCTAAAAACGATCACGACGTGGACCGGTGCTGCTGCCGGTAGTGGAAATGGACGTAACGAAATCATTCAGGTGCAAGGCGCACCGTCACGAAGGAACACACCCATGAATCGAAGCCTGGCTGTCCTGCTGCTCTCCTCCCTGATCCTGCAGGGGTGCGTATTCGCTCCCGGCCAACACATGACACCTGGCGATGTCACCACCAGCGACCCGGACGAACCCAAGGCGCAACTGGTCGATATCAGCCCGAAAACCCTGCAGCAACAGCAGCAGAACACCGCTACGGACGCCAAGGCTTTACCTGCCGAATTGTTGAACTACAAGACCCCGGAATACATTGTCGGGCCTGGCGATACGCTGCTGGTGACCGTCTTCGAACACCCCGAGCTGACCGCGCCCGGTTCGCAGGACCAACTGGACGCCAACACCCGCGAGGTGCTGAGCGACGGCACACTGTTTTTCCCGTACGTCGGCAGGATCCGCGCGGGCGGCAGGACCGTCAGCCAGATTCGGGAACAACTGCGCATGGGCCTTGCGCCGCAGTACACCGAGGTCAAGGTCGACGTAAAAGTGCTGCGCTACAACAGCCAGCGCGTGCTGCTGTCCGGCTCGTTCAAAAGCCCTGGCCCGCAGTCGATCACCAACATTCCTTTGAGCCTGGTGCAGGCCATCAGCGTCGCAGGCATCGACCTGACCGACGCCAACCTGGCAGGCCTGACGCTGCGCCGTGATGGCCGTGATTACATGATCGACATCGACTCGCTGAACCGCAAAGGCTCGCAACTCAGTAAGGTCTTCCTCAAGGATGGCGACTACCTGCACCTCAACAGCGCCTCCAAGAACAAGATCTATGTGTTGGGTGAAGTGCGTAATCCGCAGGTGATTTCGTTTGCCACCACCAACGTGACCCTGCTCGAGGCGCTGGGCAATTCCGGCGGCCTGAGTCCGGACAGCGCCGATGGCGACGCGGTGTATGTGATCCGCGGCGCAGAGAACTTCGCCAATGCACCGTCCACCGTGTATCACCTGAACGCCAAGAAGCCTACGGCCTACCTGCTGGCCGGACAGTTCGAACTCAAGGCCCAGGATGTGGTGTTCGTAGGCCCGGCCAACATCACGCGGTGGAGCCGCTTCATCAGCCAACTGCTCGGCTCGGCCAGCGTGGTACAGACCGGGGCCGCCTTCCGTAACTGATCCGCTCGACGTTTGAACCTTATCCCTGCCACTTCGGTTGCAGGGATTTTTTTGCCTGCAGTTTGGCTTTTTGTAGTGATGACACCGATCGTGCCGATGCTCTGCGTGGATGTTCCAAAGCGGACGCGGAGCGTCCTGGGCGGCGTTACCACGCAGGAGCGTGGGAACGATCATCAATGGCCTGCGACCTGATCGTGCCGATGCTCTGCGTCGGCATGCAGCCCGTGACGCTCCGCGTCACACATGTCACAGACTGCGGATTCAGTGAATCCAGGCACTGAGTTCAAGTCACCTTAAGTGTTGCTGGCGCAACAGCTGTTCAACAGTTGCCCGGCTTTTCAGCAGCCAGTGCACGGGGCGCTTTCAAGGGGAAAAGACCATCGGCCCAGCGTTTCAGGGGCATAAGCCACTGCACAGCGCGCTGGCACACAAGCTGCTTTACAGCCTTACGCTTATAGCAAGGAATTCCCGCATGCTCGTTGTTTCACTGTCAGGCAGTCCCTCCCCAAAATCCCGTTCAGGCGTTGTGCTGGCTCACGCTGGCCGCTGGTTGCAAAGCCACGGCGTCGGTGTGACCACGTTGCGCATTCGTGACTTCAACGCCGAAGATTTGCTGTTCGCGAAATTCGACAGTCCGCAAGTACTGGAATTTGTCGAAGCGGTCCGGCAGGCCGACGGTCTGCTGATCGGCACGCCGGTCTACAAGGCCTCGTTTTCCGGCGCGCTGAAAACCCTGCTCGACCTTCTGCCCGAGCGCGCCTTGCACGGCAAGGTGGTCTTGCCACTGGCAACCGGCGGCAGCATCGCGCACATGCTGGCGGTGGATTACGCCTTGAAGCCTGTGCTGTCAGCACTTAAATCCCAGGAAGTGCTGCACGGCATCTTCGCCATCGATACCCAGATCACTTATGGCGACACCGAGGAAGGCGGCACGCTGGACGAAGTCCTCACCGAGCGGCTGAACGAAGGGCTCGAACACTTTTACCTGAGCCTGCAACACCGGCTTCAGGCACGGCACAAGGCGGCGGGTGGGCATTTGCAGCTGGCGTTGTGATTGGCTGATTTTTTCTCTCGCAGCACAACGCAGGACTCTGGGAGGCCTTCATTCTGCGCCACATTCGAGCGCGGACGCGGAGCGTCCTGGCTGGCGTTACCACGCTGGAGTGGGAACGATCAGGGTTTCGGCCATCAATGCTCGATAATGAGCGGATAAAGCGACGCCACCAACAGAGCCGCCATCACGCCATTGAAGATCCGCAGTCCGACAGGATCGCGCAGCACGTTGCGCAGCAGGCTGCCGAATCCCGCCCATATGCCGACGCTTGGCAGGTTGATCAAGGCGAATACGCCCGAGATGATGACCACGTTGGTGAAGTAGCCCTGCATCGGCGTGTAGGTGCTGATCGCGCCAATCGCCATGATCCAGGCCTTGGGGTTGACCCACTGGAACAGTGCCGCGCCCATGAAGCTCATTGGCTCGCCGCGGCTTTCGCTGGAATCGGAGGCCGGGCCGGAGGTGGCGATTTTCCAGGCCAGATAAAGCAGATAGGCAGCGCCCACGTAGCGCAACAGGGTGTAGAGCATCGGCCAGGCCTTGAACACACTGCCCAGACCAAAGCCCACCGCCAGAACCAGAACGAAGAAACCGATGCTGATGCCCAGCATGTGTGGCAGCGTCCGGCCGAAACCGAAGTTGACGCCCGAAGCCAGCAACATCATGTTGTTGGGGCCGGGGGTCACCGAAGTGACGAAGGCAAACAGCGCAAAGGCCAGCAGTAAATCCAGAGAAAAAGGCATGACGCGATCCAGGTGTCTGTGAAACTGTGAGTCGGGTACTCACCCTATCGAAAGATCGACAGCAAACACATGGACAGTTAAACGAAGTTTCTTACCATACAGTTCGAACAGAATTCTCGTTCGGGCCTGACTGTTATCCCTGAGGATTCAGGCTCAGTGTGCCACGATCAACGCTGATTTCACCCTGGTTGTCGAACTGACGAACCTGCTGGATCTGCGGGTCTGCAAGGAGCTGGGCCTTGCGGGCCTCATACTCTTCGAAGGACAGACCACGACGATTCAGGTCTTCCATCGCCAGTTGATGGCTCTCTTCGACCGAGTAGGGGCGCAGTTCGACCGCATGATGAGTCGAGCAACCGGAGACCAGTGCGACGGTGAATGACAGAACAAGAGCAAGGGCAAGTAAACGGTTCATGGCGGGCCTCCAGGCTGGCTTCATTTCGGGAATGAAGCAAGGTTACGCCCCGGCCCTTCACGGCAAAAATCAACTGCCGTGATAGTGGCTATCGACTTTCACGCCCCCTGTTCACGGGCATGCTCGATCAACACCTCGCGCAAGGCCTGAGCCGCTGCCGACAGCTTGTGATCAGCCAGCATCATCAACCCGATACGCCGCTCGATACGCGGTTCCACCAGCGGCACGCAACACGCGCCAAGCTCCTGCATCTGTTCAATGCACAGCGAAGGCACCGCGCTGACACCCAGACCGTTGGCGACCATGCGCCCGATGGTCGACAGCTGATGACTCTCGAATGCCACTGACAGCCTGCCATGTCGTGACTCGATGGCGTGCTCCAGCAGCAGGCGCACGGCTGACGGGCGCTGCAGAGCAATAAAATCTTCGTTCAACAGCTCGGCCCAGGACAATTCAGCGCGTCCGGCCAGCGGCGATTCCGTGGAGACCACGGCCACGAATCGATCCATGTAGAACGGCGTGAACGACAGCGCATTGCTCGATTCGGGTTCGAAGCCAATGCCCAACTCGACCCGGCAATGACGCACCATTTCCAGAACCTGTTCGTTGACCACGTCATGCACCGCCACGTTAACCCGTGGATAGCGGCCTCTGAAGGTCTTCAAGGCACCGGGCAGGAGGTTGCCTGCGAACGACGGCATGGCCGCGATGGACACGCGTCCCATCTGCAAGGTGAAACGCTGGCGCAGCAATTCTTCGGTATTGTCCCAGTCGGCCAGCAACTGGCGTGCAAGCGGCAACAGCGTCTCGCCCTCGGGCGTCAGACTGACATTGCGCGTGGTGCGCGTAAGCAACTGACCGCCAAGGTCTTCCTCCAGACTTTTGATCGTCAGGCTCAGGGCCGGTTGGGACAGGTTCAGCCGCTCGCCCGCCTGCGCAAAACTCAGGTACTGCGCCACGGCCAGGAAAGCGCGAAGCTGCTTAACGTTCATATATTTATCTTTCTTATCAATCGATCAGAAAAACAAAATTAACAAATCATTGCAGCCGAGAGAAGATGCAATCAACCCGATCCTCCGGCAGCACGTGCCGGTCACAACTATAAAAGGCGGATCATCATGGCTGGACTCGACAAGCGAGTGGCAACTTACGAAGAGGCCCTCGCCGGGCTGACCGACAACATGACCGTGCTCTGTGGCGGCTTTGGCCTGTGCGGCATCCCCGAGAACCTGATCGCGCAGATCAAGCGCATGGGCATCAAGGGCCTCACGGTCGTTTCCAATAACTGCGGCGTCGATGGTTTCGGTCTGGGCATCCTGCTCGAAGACCGCCAGATCAGAAAGATGATTTCCTCCTACGTGGGTGAGAACGCCCTGTTCGAACGCCAGTTGCTGAGCGGCGAACTGGAAGTCGAACTGACCCCGCAAGGCACCCTTGCCGAAAAACTCCGCGCGGGCGGCGCAGGCATTCCGGCGTTCTACACCGCCACCGGTTACGGCACCCCCGTTGCCGAAGGCAAGGAAACCCGCCAGTTCAATGGCCGCAACGTGATCCTCGAAGAAGCCATCACCGGCGATTTCGCGTTGATCAAGGGCTGGAAGGCTGACCATTTCGGCAACGTGATCTATCGTCATACCGCGCAGAACTTCAACCCCGTGGTCGCCACCGCAGGCAGGATCACCGTGGTCGAAGTCGAGGAAATCGTCGAACCCGGCGTGCTGTTGCCGACCCAGATCCACACCCCCGGCATTTATGTCGACCGTGTGATCCAGGGCACTTTCGAAAAACGCATCGAGCAGCGCACCCTCAGAAAATCCTGAGGGCAACAGGCGCTTCACGAAGCAGGAATCGGCACACAATAACAAAGAGATTTCAGACCATGGCACTTTCCCGCGAACAAATGGCTCAGCGCGTCGCCCGCGAACTCAAGGACGGCTACTACGTGAATCTGGGGATCGGCATTCCAACGCTGGTCGCCAACTATGTCCCGACGGACATCGACGTCATGCTGCAATCGGAAAACGGCCTGCTGGGCATGGGCGAATTCCCCACCGAAGAAACCATCGATGCCGACATGATCAACGCTGGCAAGCAGACCGTCACGGCGCGCATCGGCGCATCGATTTTTTCGTCCGCCGAGTCCTTCGCCATGATCCGTGGCGGCCATGTGGACCTGACGGTGCTGGGTGCTTTCGAGGTGGATGTCGAAGGCAACATCGCCTCCTGGATGATTCCCGGCAAGCTGGTCAAGGGCATGGGCGGCGCGATGGATCTGGTGGCCGGTGCCGACAACATCATCGTGACCATGACCCATGCATCCAAGGATGGCGAATCCAAACTGCTGCCCCGCTGCAGCCTGCCGCTGACGGGCGCGGGTTGCATCCGCAAGGTGCTGACCGACCTGGCCTACCTCGAAATCGAAGACGGCGCGTTCATCCTGCGCGAGCGTGCGCCTGGGGTCAGCATCGAAGAAATCGTCGCCAAGACCGCCGGCAAACTGATCGTACCGGATGATGTGATCGAGATGACGTTCTGATTTCGTAGCTGTCGGGTATCCGCTCCGCATCCAGATGCGGACGCGGAGCGTCCTGAACGGCATTGCCACGCGGAGCATGGGAACGATCAATGTGAGGCTGAATTGATCGTGCCGACGCTCCGCGTGGGCATGCAGCCCTGACGCTCTGCGTCACATTCTCAAGCGCACACATAACGTCGCATCCCTCCAAAAAACATCCAATAATAATGACAACAGGACGCCCTCAGATGGCCGCCAACCTTGAAGAAAGCCGCTCCGCCCGATTTGCCCTGCGCTGCGCCGCATGGGCTGAACGCTGGTTCCCCGACTCCTGGGTCTTCGCCGCACTGGCGGTGGTGATCGTTACCCTGGCAACGCTGGCCATCGGCGCAAGACCTGCCGAAGCGGCCAAGGCGTTCGGTGACGGATTCTGGAGCCTGATCCCGTTCACCATGCAGATGGCATTCGTCGTGATTGGCGGCTATGTGGTAGCCAGTTCGCCCCCTGCGGTCAGGCTGATTGACCGTCTGGCGCGCATCCCGCGCAATGGCCGTTCGGCGGTGGCCTGGGTCGCACTGATTTCGATGCTCGCGTCGTTGCTCAACTGGGGCCTTTCTCTGGTGTTCGGGGGTCTGCTGGTACGCGCCCTCGCCCGTCGCACCGATCTGCGCATGGACTATCGCGCAGCCGGTGCGGCAGCCTATCTGGGGCTCGGCGCGGTCTGGGCACTGGGATTGTCGTCTTCGGCAGCACAGTTGCAGGCCAACCCGGCCAGCCTGCCACCGTCGATCCTGGCAATCACCGGCGTCATTCCTTTCACTGAAACCATTTTCCTCTGGCAGTCCGGCGTGATGCTGGCGGCGCTGGTGGTCATTTCCCTGATCGTCGCCTACGCCACCGCGCCCGGCCCGAACAGCGCCCGTGACGCAAAAGCGTGCGGCGTGGACCCGGCCTTCAACCTGCCACCGCTGCCTGCCCGCTCACGTCCCGGTGAATGGCTGGAATACAGCCCGCTGCTGATCATTCTGATGGTGCTGCTGGGCGCAGGCTGGCTGTTCAACGAGTTCTCGACCAAACCTGCGATTACCGCAATTTCCGGGCTGAACACCTACAACTTCCTGTTCATTATGCTCGGTGCGCTGCTGCACTGGCGGCCACGCGGCTTTCTGGATGCCGTGGCGCGAGCAGTACCAACCACCACCGGTGTGCTGATCCAGTTCCCGCTGTACGGCTCGATTGCAGCGCTGCTGACCACGGTCAAGGGGGGCGACGCGCAGACACTAGCGCATTACATCTCGACGTTCTTCACCAGCATCGCGTCCCACGACACCTACGCCATATTGATGGGCGTGTACTCGGCGGTGCTCGGGTTCTTCATCCCATCGGGCGGCGGCAAGTGGATCATCGAAGCACCTTACGTGATGCAGGTCGCCAATGAACTGCAGTATCACCTGGGCTGGGCGGTGCAGATTTACAACGCCGCCGAAGCCTTGCCGAACCTGATCAACCCGTTCTACATGCTGCCGCTGCTGGGCGTGCTGGGCCTGAAGGCACGGGATCTGATCGGCTTTTCGTTCGTGCAGTTGCTGGTTCATGCGCCGCTGGTGCTGTTCCTGCTATGGGCGCTGGGCACGACACTGACCTACACGCCACCGGTCATGCCCTGACAGCAGGCAGGCCGACTTACGCGCACTCGTCGCCGTAGTCGGCCGCTGCAACCTGCGCCAGCAAGGTGCGTAGTTCCAGTGCCAGTTCAGGTCCCAACGCAGTTTCATAAGAACGCTGGGCCTGTTCCCACAACGTCTGGGATTCCAGCAGTTTCTCGACACCGGCCTGCGTCAGGCGCACCAGACGGCTGCGCTTGTCGTTCGGGTCGACGTCCACCGACACCAGCCCTTCACGCTCCAGTGGCTTGAGATTCTGCGCCAGTGCCGAGCGGTCAATGACCAGAATCGTTGCCAGTTCGGTCATGGTAGGTGCCTGATTGCGGGCGATCTGCATCAGGATCGAGCGTTGCGTAGAGCGCAGGCCGCACGGCGCCATGACGGCGTCGTACAGCTGACAGATACGTCGACTCGCCCTGCGCAGACTGGTGGCATGGCAGATCACCTGCGCGGGAACATCCAGGCCTTCAGGAATGCGTAGCGTGCCGTTCGGGGTCAGGTCGTGATTCATAAGGGCTCCCGTGTTGAGAGCCCAATGCTGGCATATCCCCGCAAATTGAAACAGCACCTTGGGTCGCATTCACTGTTTCAGCGTCTTTACGCAGCGCTGCGCCGTGTCGGAATGACTGGCATCAGACTGAATGGCTTCAGAATGAATAGTCGCGCTCGACCTTGCACACCCGCGTCGTGAACGCCTGATACCAGCGAGCGCGGCCCTGTTCGCGCACCTCGGCATGCTCGGCATGAGCCTTCCAGGCCCGAATCGCGGGCTCATCAGCCCAGTACGACACGGTAATGCCCAGGCCGGTTTCGTCACGCGCAGACTCCACCCCGAGAAACCCGGCCTGCTGCCGGGCCAGTTCGATCATCCGGTGCGCGGCCGCACCATAATCCTGCCCGTCATCAGCGTTGCGCAGTGAGGTGAACACCACCGCGTAATAAGGCGTGGGGAAACGTGAGGCGATCATCGGGCGTTACCCGTGCACGCCTGAACGAACGCCTTGACCAGCGCTGGCGTCCTGCCCAGCAACGCGGCGCGCTCGGGCTGAAACAACGTGGCGACGAAAAACGGATGGCCTTCCAGCTCCATGCTGCGCACTTCACCTTCCGGACCTCGCCCGCTGATTTTCATCGCAGCGCCGAAAACCTGCTGTTCCAGCTCACGCACCAGGCCGTAACGACAGTGATACCGCTCCTCGATTTCCAGTCTGCCGTAGGCCCGGGCAATCAATGTGTCCGGCAACAGATGAATCGACGAAAGTGCATCGACCAGTGAGCAGCTCAGCGGCGCAATGATCGCATTCGGCACGTCAGGGGCCGATTCAGCGTGTTCGGCATCGCTCCAGCCCAGACCGTTGCGGGCAAATTCCAGCAACGCATGCTGAAACCCGCCGCAGGTACCAAGAAACGGAATGTGCTGTTCGCGCGCCAGACGAATCGCCGTCATCGCGCCCTGCATGTCCTGATAAGGGCTGCCCGGCACGCACCACAGACCGTCGAACGCCGTCAGCCGCTCGCCATTTCCGATCTCAGGCGTCGGCAACCATTCTGCCTCGACCTTGACCTGCAACGCGTCGCCTGCCATCTGCAAGGCCTGCGGTATCGCCTGATGCGCCGCGAACTGCGTATTGAAGTCTCCTACCAGACCGATTCGCACGATTGTGCCTGCCCCGTTCACTACGTCCATGCCCTGTTCCCTTGTCGATGTCATGCGTGATGGGCAGGACTATAGACAGGCATCAGCGCAAGCAGAATGGGCGATCAGGCAAGCCATCCGTGCAGCCACGCACGACTTTTCAGCTGTGAACAGGCGTCAGCACTGGCTTGCCAGCGAAGAAAGCCAGCAGGTTGTCATTGACCATCTGCACGCTGTCTTTCGACGCTTCGGGCGACAGGCCTGCCACGTGGGGCGTCAACACTACATTGTCCAGGGTCTTGAACACGTCGGGTACGCGCGGCTCGTCGTCGAATACATCCAGTGCCGCTCCGGCAATCTTCTGCTCACGCAGTGCCGCTACCAGAGCGTCTGTGTCGACGACACTGGCGCGGGCGATGTTGACCAGAAAACCCTCCGGCCCCAATGCTGCCAACACCGAGGCGTCCACCAGATGATGGGTGCTGCTGCCGCCCGGCGTGGCGATGACCAGAATGTCCGACGCTTCGGCCAGCGCCTGCACCGAGGCGTGCCAGGTGTAATCGCAGTCGGACCGCGCCTTGCGATTGTGATAACCAATGCCGATGTCGAAAGCCGCAGCGCGCCGGGCAATCGCCAGCCCGACCGCGCCCAGCCCGATGATGCCCAGACGCTTGCCCGCCAGCGAAGGACGCACCACCTTGCGCCACTCGCTGCGGCGCACCGAGGCGTCAGCCTGGGGAATGTCACGCACCAGCGAAAGCAGCAATGCCAGCGCATGATCGGCCACGGTGGACGCATTGACCCCGGCGCCGTTGGTGACAGTGATGCCACGTGCTTCGGCCGCCGGCAGGTCGACCTTTTCATACCCCGCGCCGCTCACGCAGATGATGCGCAGGTTGGGCAAGGCATCCATCTCTTCAGCGAAGAAGCCCAGCGGGCCACGCGTCACGACTGCGCTGATGGCCGGCCCGTGTGCGGCAATCGCTTCGGCGCGCTGCTCAGCTGTCGGTGCGCGAATCAGCTCGAAACCACTGTTTTCAAGAATCGGCAGATAGGTATCCAGATTCTCGACCAGCACCAATACCGTTGTCATGCCCACTCCTGCCTGATGATCAAAAGCCTGACAGTAACCCGAGTCGACGCGCTTGAGGAGTGACATTTTCCGAATACGCAGCCTGCGTTCATACAGCCGTCTCATTCGGCGCACAGACTGTGCGCCAGCCGTAGTGCGCCATGCAGCGATGACGTTGCGCTATCGTTGGGTGCCGTCAATGACATTCAGAACGACATCGTGCAATCGGGAACGACACTCCACTTGCCGTATCGAAAGCGATGTTGTTAATGCTTCAGGGTGCGCCTCTGTCGAACGGTACGAGGCGATCAACTGTTTTCTCCATTAAGGAATCATCAGCCCATGCAAGGATTTTCCACTTTCCGGTTCACCCGAACGCCACTGGCTCGACTGCTGGCTGCCACCGCCATTGCTGGTGTGATGCTGTCGTCAGGCGCAGCATCGGCAGCCGATGTGCCGGGCAAGGTGTTGAGTGAAAAACTGGGACTGCCATGGCCCGCAGTGGTGGCTCACCGGGGCGCCTCGTTCGATGCGCCGGAAGAAACCATCCCCGCCTACACCCTGGCGCGGGATCTGGGTGCGGATTACCTGGAGATGGATATCCAGCGCACCAAAGACGGCGTGCTGATCGCCTTGCATGACGATGTACTGGAGCGCACCACCAACATTGCCGAGGTTTTTCCGAGCCGTGCCAAGGACCCGGTCAGCACGTTTACGCTGGCCGAGCTCAAGCAATTGGATGCCGGTTCGTGGTTCAACAAAGCCTACCCGGACCGCGCCCGTGACAGCTACACCGGTCTGCAGATTCTGACGCTGGATGAGGTGATCGACATTGCCGAGGGCGGCGTAAACAAGCCGGGGCTGTACATTGAAACCAAGGTGCCGTCGCAGTTTCCCGGCGTCGAAGCCGACCTGAAGAAAGTCCTGGCCAAACGCGGCTGGCTGGCGCAACGCCCTGCCGCAGAGCCGGGGCATGTGAACGTCGCGCACATGCCGGGTCGTGTGGTGTTGCAGACCTTTGAAAAGCAGAGTCTGGAACTGCTGCAGAAAGAAATGCCTAAAGTTCCGAAAGTCATGCTGCTGTGGATCGGCAAAGGCTCTATCGAGCCCAAGTCCGATGTGGCCTTCAAGGATTCAGGCATGAAGGACAAAT
Organism: Pseudomonas sp. fls2-241-TYG-175; assembly: GCF_030209155.1. Classification (NCBI taxonomy): domain Bacteria; kingdom Pseudomonadati; phylum Pseudomonadota; class Gammaproteobacteria; order Pseudomonadales; family Pseudomonadaceae; genus Pseudomonas; species Pseudomonas sp. fls2-241-TYG-175. The sequence goes on from NZ_JARVSO010000047.1 coordinate 33,423, forward strand.
CCAGCTATTACGCGACCCAGGAGGTCAAGTCGCCGGAAGAGTTCGAGAACTGGATCAACTGGGCCAAGGCGCATGGCGCTATCGGCACCGGCCCGTCGTCGCAACTGGCCAAGGGTGGCGACCAGAGCTACATGGACCTGGTCAAACCCTGGATGAACAACCTGACCCACGAGAAAGGCATGGTGATCCACCCGTATACCGTGGATGACCCGGCTGACTTCAAGCGCATCAGCCAGGACGGCGCGGACGGCTTCTTCACCAATCGCACCGCCGAGCTGTTGAAGTTCTATGGCCGTCCGGCCAAGGAAAGCATCGACACGATCCTCAAGCGTAACGGCTACTGATGAGGTGACCGACCGGCTGACCGGGTCATGGGACACGGTCAGCCGGTTGTCGATCAGAAGTCGATGGTGCCCGACACTTTCAAGGTGCGTGGCTCACCCTGCGTCAGGTAGCCGCCGTTGGTGGACGCCCAATAATCCTTGTTCATCAGGTTTTCGACGTTGGCACGCAGGGTAATGTCTTTTTGCGCGACGTTGAAGGTGTAGCGTGCGCCCAGGTCGAAGCGGTTCCAGGTCGGAATGCTCAAAGTGTTCGACGCGTTCAGGTACTGGCCTCCGGTGCGCAGCATGCGCGCGTTGAGGGCCGCGCCTTCGATGCCCGGAATGTCCCAGTCTGCTCCGGCGTTGAACTGGAAGGTCGGCACACCCACTGCATCGTTGCCATCGTTGCTGCCGCCTGCGGTCCCGCTCAATTCAGTGTCCATCAGGGTCAGACCCGCCAGCAGGCGCAGTCCGCTGACCGGCTCACCGAACACATTCATTTCCACACCCTTGTTGCGCTGCTCGCCATCGCGAACATAACGGGTGCCGTTACCTTCCTGAACCTGATAACCATCCGCCGGTTGCTCGATGCGGTACACGCCCAGGCTCGCGCCGAAGGTGCCCATGTCCAGCTTCACACCAGCCTCGACCTGCTTGGAACGCGCAGGCGGAAAGATCTCGCCCGGATTGATCGTCACGTTGCCCGGCGCAGTCGGCCCCTGGGCCAGGCCCTCAATACGGTTGGCATAGAACGACACGTAGCGCCACGGCTTGAACACCACCCCATAAATAGGCGTAGTAATTGCCTCGTCATACAGCGAAGTGCGCGGGCCGCTGCCATAGGCGTAGCCCTGAACGCGCAGCTGCTGACGACGCAGCCCCGCCGTCACCAACAGACGGTCGTCGAAGAAACCCAGGGTGTCGGAGAACGCTGCGCTGCGCATGCGGCTCTTGCCGGTGATGCCGGGGTCGTTCAGGTCGCCAGCGGTGATACCGGTCAGCGCAGGACGCGTGGTGGACACCGGATCGTAAAGGTTGCTGTTGATGCTACCGCCGCCGAACAGGTAGGCATTGCGCTGTTCGGCCCATATCCCTGACAGACCGAAGTTGACTTTGTGGCTGACCGGGCCGGTCTGCAGGTTGCCGTTGACGCCCGCCATGGCGGTCTTGTTATCTTCATCATGAGGGATGAAAGACGGCGTCGCCGTGATGTTTCCAGCTGCATCGTTGATGGTCGGGGATCCATAGATACCGGTTTCACGGGTGTGTTTGGCACCGGCCGCGGCATACAGCATCCAGTCATCGTTGAGGTCATACTCGACCCGGCTCATGCCGAAGGTGTCTTCGGTTTCGGTCCAGGTCCAGTTCGGTGCGTAGTTGGTATCGGAGTCCGGCGCATGGGGCACGCTGGTCAGGCCGCTGCCCACGAACACGGTATTGCGGCTCTGATTGATGCGGTGTTTCTGGTAAGCGAAGTCGCCGGATATACGGAAGTTGTCGCCGCGATAATCAAGGCCCAGCGCGAACAGCTTGCTGCGATGTTCTTCGTCATCGACGCCGGTTTCCCCTTCGCGCTGGGCCAGGTTCAGGCGCGCGCCGAACCGGTTGTCCTCACCGAAGCGCTGACCCAGATCCAGATGCTCGCCAACCCGACCGTCGCTGCTGATGTCCGTGGTGAAGCGACGTGTCGGTGTGTCCCTGGCGCGCTTGGGCTGCAGGTTCACGCCACCGCCGATGCCGGAACCGGTTGGCGTCACGCCGTTGATGAAGGCATTGGGGCCTTTGAAGACTTCGACACGCTCCAGCGCGTCGGTCGAAATGATCTGACGAGGCAGCACGCCATAGAGGCCGTTGTACGAAATGTCGTCGGTATTCAGCGCGAAACCACGGATCACAAACACCTGCGAGGCGTTGGCGTAGCCGGATGACTGGCGAACCGAGGCGTCATTGAGCAACACGTCGCCGATGTCTTCGGCCTGCTGATCCTCGATCAACTGCTCGGTGTAGCTGGTCATGCTGAAAGGCACGTCCATGATGTCCGAACTGCCCAATACGCCAAGCTGCCCACCACGAGCCACCTGCCCACCTGCATAAACGGGCGGCAACGCCTGAGGGGCGACCTTGTCAGCGCTGATCGCGGTTTCGCCCAGCACCATGGGGCCGCCTGACGAGGCAGACGTGTCGGTAGCGGCCCAGACGGGAAGACCCAGGGAACAGCCAAACGCAATCAGCGTCAGGCGCAAAGGAAATGGCGAGGTGTGCATGGAGATGTCCTGCTGAACGATAAAGTGGGCCGGGCAGTGTCCTTCCGTGACTGCGCCCTTGTTATGTGAATGCGAAATGCTATCAGGTGTGACTGGGAACGGTTATCGTTTATTTGTGTGCAAGCGGATACAGAGCGGATTTCACGACGAAAGGCGGACGCAGAGCGTCCTGAGCGTCGTTACCACGCTGGAGCGAGGGAACGATCAGAGATCTCAAGCACGCTGATCGTGCCGATGCTCTGCGTCGGCATGCAGCCCGTGACGCTCCGCGTCACAAATGGCACAGAATGCGGACTCAGTGAGCCGAGCGCATGGCTGAAGTCACCTTTTCGCCCCTCGGCGACTTACTTTGAAAGGCCAAAGTAAGCAAAGCCTTTTGCTCCGGTTCCGGCCCCGGCTTCGCCGGGGT
>NZ_JARVSO010000029.1:0-35213 GCF_030209155.1 Pseudomonas sp. fls2-241-TYG-175
AACTCAGTATTCGCGGACAAGTCCGCTCCCACTTTCAGTACCGCATTCCTTCAGGTCGATTTGTGTATAACGATGAGCGCGGAGCATGGGCACGATCATCAACCTCACACTGATCGTTCCTACGCTCTGCGTGGTAACGCCTCTCAGGACGCTCCGCGTCCGGTCTGGCAGCCGATCACTCCACTCGGAATTTCCCCACCAGCGCTTTCAGGTGCGAGCCCAGGCGGGCCAGTTCTACGCTTGAGGCAGCGGTCTCGTTGCTGGAAGAGGCGGTCTGTTCAGAGATGTCGCGCACGTTGATGACACTGGCGTTGATCTGCTCGGCCACGGTGCTCTGTTCCTCGCTGGCGGCGGCGATTTGTTCGTTCATCTGCTGAATGGTGGCCACGGTGCGGGTGATCTGCTCCAGCGCTCCACCGGCCCGGCGGCTCAGTTCGACGCTGCTGTCAGTCAGGCTGCGGCTGTTGTCCAGCGTGGTGGCGACCTGCTGAGTGCCGGTCTGAAGGGCCTCGATCAGCTCTTCGATTTCCTCTGTGGACTTCTGCGTGCGCTGCGCCAGGCTGCGAACCTCATCGGCCACAACCGCGAAGCCACGGCCAGCCTCGCCGGCACGTGCGGCTTCGATGGCAGCGTTCAGCGCCAGCAGGTTGGTCTGCTGGGAAACCGATTTGATCACGTCAAGAACCCCCACGATCTTGCTGCTTTCCTGCTTGAGCTGATTCATCGCCTGAGTCGAGTTGACGACTTCGCGAGCCAACTGCTCGATCTGGGTAATGGCCTGGCCGACAACCCGATCTCCGTCCTGCGCCTGCTGATCAGCCTGAGCCGCCGATTGCGAGGCTTCCTGCGCATTGCGGGCGACCTCTTGAACCGTCGCAGTCATCTCGTTCATGGCGGTCGCGACCTGATCGGTCTCGTCTTTCTGTGTATTGACCCCCATGCAGGTCTGTTCGGTCACGGCCGACAGTTGCTCGGCCGCGCTGGCAATCTGCGAGACGCCGTCGCCGATGCCGCCAATCAGCTCTCGCAGGCTCAGCGTCATGGCTTGCATGCTGTTCTGCAGTTGCCCCAGCTCGTCGCGGCGTCCGGTTTCAAGGTCCTTGCTCAAATCGCCCTGGGCGATCCGGGCGGCAGCGATCAGCGTCTGACGTAAAGGCTCGGTAATCTGCCGAGTCATGATCCAGGCGGCCAGCAGGCCGACCAATAAGGCCAGCGCAGCAACGCCGGACAGGGTTTTTCTGGAGCTGTCCGCCTCGCTGTCGCGCCGTGTACCTTGCAGGGTGCTCAGTTCTGCGACAGCGTTGAGCATCTTGTCACCCAGATCCTCCAGCATTTCCTGACCTGCCTCGGTCTTGACCTGGATGACCTTGAACCGGGTCAGCTGCTCCCGATACTGCTGCAAGGCCTCATTGGCAGGCACCAGCGCCTGAATATTTTCATCCGCCTGATCCTGCGAGATTTGCTGCATTTCCTTGAGCGCTTCATCAATTGCGGTCACAGCTGCGCTCTCATCAGCCTCCTTGCCGGTGAAGGTGTAGGCCTGCACCTGATAACGGGCAATCTGAATCTGATGCTTGAGTTGCGAGAGGTTGGTGAACTCGTCCATCCGCTCACCGTTGTCCTGCTCCTGACTGACCGCCTTGAGCACTTCCTTCTCTACCTGCGTTACGGCGTTTACCGCTTGCTCGGACTTCTGATCAAGTCGGGCGCGCATCTGATCGCGTGCTTCACGATCGGCCCCCAGGTCGGTGAAGGTCTTTTCCATAAGGCTGATCAGTTGGCTCTGGGACTCGAGGCTGGCAAGAGCGTCAGCTTCGTCGCTCTGTTTGCGCAGCGAGGCCAGGAGGGCTTCGATCTCATTAAGTCGGTCGACGACTCTGGATACGTTCTCCGGGGTATTTTCCACTCGGGCGACGATCCGCTCGGTGCGCAAGTCCTTGGTCAGGCTGTTGAGCCGGTCGATTGCGGAGAGCGATTCTGAACGATCGATCATCGTGTCCAGGCCATGCCAGCCGGTCAGCGTGATCGCCAGCGTCAACAGCAGTACCAGGCCAAAACCGAGTGCCAGTTTGAGTTTGACGCTCAGGTTGCCGAGCGTGTGAGTGATCCTTCCAGGCATTGAAATGCTCCTGCGTTATGCGAACGAAACCAGATCCTGAACAGCACAGAACCTGCGTTATGAACGCATCGGCGAGGAGTTGAATCGCGTGACCTGAACAGGTCGTAGGAGATTTCCGAGTCGATCGGTACAGTGACGGGCGTCACTCAATGACAAGGCCGGGCATCTCCGCACCGTTCAACGGGCGCGGAAATGGCCTCGGTGCAATCAGACGGTAAAGCGGCTCACCAGCGTCTGCAGATGAGTACCCAGCCGCGCCAACTCGATACTGGATGCGGCGGTTTCTTCGCTGGCAGCGGACGTTTGTTCCGACACGTCGCGCACGTTGATGATGCTGCGGTTGATTTCTTCCGCCGTGGCGCTCTGTTGCTCGGCGGCAGCGGCGATCTGCTGGTTCATAGACTGAATCGCCGAGACGGTCTTGGTGATATTTTCCAGCGAGCCACCTGCGCGGCGCGTCAGGTCCACGCTGCTGGCACTCAGCTCGCGGCTGCTGTCCATCACGCTGGCCGCCTGTTGCGTTCCGCTCTGCAGGCTGACAATCAGGGCTTCGATCTCTTCGGTGGATTTCTGAGTGCGCTGTGCCAGGCTGCGCACCTCGTCGGCGACCACGGCAAAGCCGCGGCCGGCTTCACCGGCGCGTGCGGCCTCGATGGCGGCGTTCAAGGCCAGCAGGTTGGTCTGTTGGGCGACGGATTTGATCACATCCAGCACGCTGCCGATCTTCTCGCTTTCCTGCTTCAGCGCGCCCATGGCTTCGCTTGAGTTACCGACCGCCGACGCCAGACGTTCGATCTGGGCGATGGCTTCGTTGACCACGCGCTCACCTTCGCGTGCCTGCTGATCGGCCGCGACAGCTGCTTCGGAGGCTTCTTCGGCGTTGCGAGCGACTTCCTGCACGGTGGCCGTCATCTCGTGCATGGCGGTCGCAACCTGATCGGTCTCGACCTTCTGGTTGTTGACGCCAGCGCTGGTCTGTTCAGTAACCGCTGACAACTCTTCGGCAGCGCTGGCAATCTGGGTGACGCCATCGCGGATACCGCCGACCAGCTCGCGCAGGCTGACGGTCATGCGCTGAATGGTGCTTTGCAGCTTGCCCAGTTCGTCCTTGCGATTCACGTTGAGGTTGCGGCTCAGGTCACCAGCGGCGACGCGCTCCACCACTTCCAGGGTTTCCTGCAGCGGCGTGGTGATCTGACGGGTGATGATCCATGCCGCCAGTACGCTGAGCAGCAGCGCCAGAACGGTGGCTGCAATAATCATCATGACGGCGTGGTCACTTTCTGCGTCACGGCTTTTGTTCTGGCGCTCGATCATCTCAGTGCTGGTGGCCAGCATTTTCACGCCCAGAGCGGTCATTTTCTCCAGCGCGGCCTTGCTGGCAGCCTGCGAGTCCCGGTATACGCCCACCGCAGCGCGGTAGCCTTTCAGGCCTGCGATGGCTTGTTGCAAGGTCGGTGCGAACTCTGAGGACACATCGCCTGCCAGGGTATTGATACCGGTGACTGCGTCATCGATGGCCTGGTTGGCGTTCTTCTCGAATTCCGGTTTGCCGCTGTAGGTGTAGCCGCGAACCTGAAAACGTGCCTGCTGGATCAGCTTGCTGACACCCACGATGCCATTGAAGGCCAGGATGTTGTCTTCCTTGAGCAGCGCCGCTTCGATCTTGTTTGCCTGCTCCACGGCCTTGTCGGCGTTGTCGCCCATCTGGCTGCGACTGCCTTCACGCACTCCGATGGCCTTGGTCATGTCGTCGAACGACTGACGGTATTCGCGCGTCGCCTGTATCTGCCCATCGATCAACTGAATGTTTTCCGGAGACCGCAGCAGGTTTCTGGCGCTCTGGAGGGCGGCGTCGAGTTGATCAAGGTTGGCTTTGACGTCAGTGGCAGTCTCCGCGTTGTACAGCGCTTCGTAGCGCATGCGGTTGATGCGCAGCTGCAGGGTCAGCTCATTGATTTCGGCAATCGCCGTTACGCGATCCCCACGATCAATCAGGGCGTCGGTGCTGAACCAGGCGGTCGTGGAGATCATCAGGGTCATGATCAGCACCAGACCGAAGCCGATGGCCAATTTCAAGCTGACACTCGCGTTGGCGAGACTTTGAGTTAACCCGCGATACATGACCACTCCTCGATGACTCATTCTTGTGCGTATCCATCCCTATCGGCCAGTCATGACGTAACTGAAGCGATTGAGCGGGATACCGCGATTTGAATCAGAACAGTCGTGCGAGGAGTGCAGTGACAGCGGTTTCAACCCGCAGAATACGGTCGCCCAGTTGCACCGGCTGCAGGCCGGATTTGCCCAGCAGGTCGACTTCGTAGGGAATCCAGCCGCCTTCGGGGCCGATGGCGAGGGTGACCGGTTCGGTGACAGCGCGCGGGCAGTCCGGGTAGTCACCGGGATGGCCGACCAGCCCCAGAGTATTCAGCGCCAGTTGCGGCAGACGGTCTTCGACGAAGGGCTTGAAACGTTTTTCGATCACGATTTCCGGCAGCACGCTGTCGCGGGCCTGCTCCAGCCCCAGAATCAGCTGTTCACGAATTGCGTGAGGCTCGAGAAACGGCGTTTGCCAGAAGCTTTTTTCCACTCGGTAGCTGTTGAGCAGGATGACTTTCGGAACGCCCATGGTCGCGACAGTCTGAAACACTCTGCGCAGCATTTTTGGGCGAGGAAGGGCGAGCAGCAGGGTAAGGGGCAGCTTTGCAGGCGGCTCGCTGTTCAACGAGACCCGCAGCTCGGCTTCACGCGGTTCAAGGCGAAGCACTTCGGCGGTGCCCAGCAGGCCATTGACGCGACCGACCCGCATACTGTCGCCGACCTCGGCCCGATGCACTTCCTGCATGTGCGTGAGGCGACGGTCACGCAGCACCACCCGGTCGGCCGCAATAAAGTCGGCCTCTTCGAGAAGCAGCAGGTTCACGGCTGAGTCGCGGGCGGCTGGTCTTGCTTGTCGGCTTCCTGTTCTTCATCGTCCGGGTGCTCACCGCGTTTCTTGATGAGTCCGCTGCACAGCACGCCCAGTTCGAACAGCAGCCACATCGGCACGGCGAGCAGGGTCTGCGAGAAGATGTCAGGCGGGGTGAGGATCATGCCGACCACGAAGCAGCCGATGACCACGTACGGGCGGATTTTCTTCAGGTACTTCACGTCTACGATGCCGATCCAGACCAGCAGCACCACGGCCACGGGAATCTCGAACGCCACGCCGAAGGCGAAGAACAGCGTCATCACGAAGTCGAGGTAACTGGCGATGTCGGTCATCATCGACACGCCTTCCGGCGTCACGCTGGCGAAGAAGTGGAAGATCAGCGGGAAAACCAGGAAGTAGGCGAATGCCATGCCTGCGTAGAACAGGATGATGCTCGACACCAGCAACGGAATCGCCACGCGCTTCTCATGCTTGTACAGGCCAGGCGCGATGAAGCCCCAGATCTGATGCAGGATGACCGGCATGGACAGGAACAGCGCCACCATCATGGTCAGCTTGAACGGCGTGATGAACGGCGAGGCCACGTCGGTGGCGATCATCGTCGCGCCTTCCGGCAGATAGACCCGCAGCGGCGCGGACACGAGCGTGTAGATCTTCTGCGTGAAGTAAAACAGACCGGCAAAGATCAGAAACACTGCGGCAACGCAGCGCAGCAGGCGTGTACGCAGCTCGGTGAGGTGCGAGATCAGCGGCATTTGCTGATCGTTTTCCGGGGTATCTGCGCTCATGGGGCTCGCGGTGGCAATGACGAATCGTGGGCGGGAGAGGGCGTGACGTCCGGTGTCGTGTCGGCGGCAGGTTTCGCGGTTTTCTCAAGCGTCAGCGGTGCCTTGTCGGCAGGCTCTGCCGGGCCGATCTCGTGATGCGATGCTGGCTGGGCAGCCTGCGGCGCGGTCGGCGGAACGATCGGCTCGTAGGCCACTTCAGGGTGCTGTTGCTGAGCGAACATTTTGCGCGCTTCATCTTCCAGCGAAAGAATGTGCTCGTTGTGCAACTGCCGACGGATTTCGTCGGCACCGATTTCACGTTCAACTTCCTGTTTGATCGCATTGAAGCTGCGCTTCAGTCGGCCTATCCACAGGCCTGCGGTGCGTGCTGCGCCGGGCAGTCGCTCGGGGCCGAGCACCAGCAGGGCCACGAGGCCGATCAACAGCAATTCAGAGAAGCTGATACCGAACATGGTCTTAAACCTGGTCTTTGCGGGTCGGCTCTTCGACTTTGTGCGCCTGCGCATCGATGGTATGCGGCTGGTTCAGAGGCGAGCCCTGAGGCGCGGTATACGGTTGTTGAGTCTGAGGTTGAGGCTGTGGTTGCGCAGAAGCTTGATCAGCGTTTTTTTCGTCGTCGTTCATGGCCTTGCGAAAGCCCTTGATTGATTCGCCGACATCAGTGCCCAGACCCTTGAGTTTCTTGGTACCGAAAACCAGTACCACGACGATCAGGATGACGATCCAGTGTTTCCAGTCAAAAATACCCATGAAACAGTCCTCGTAGAAGATTCTTCAAGCTCGAAAGGGGAAGGCAGTCAGTCTGCTGTGCGGGCGGCTTTTTCCGCATGACCGGACAGCCCGAACCGGCGGTCCAGTTCATCGAGCACGGCCTGTGGATGCTGACCCAGTGCCGCAAGCATGACCATGCTGTGGAACCACAGGTCAGCCGTTTCATAAATCACGTCGCTGCAATCACCGCTGACGGCAGCGTCTTTGGCGGCAATGATGGTTTCAACCGATTCCTCGCCAAGTTTTTCCAGAATCTTGTTCAAACCCTTGTGATACAGGCTGGCGACATAGGAACTGTCGGCAGCGGCATCCTTGCGTGATTCCAGCACCTCGGCCAGGCGGGACAGCGTATCAGTCATGTTCAATGGCCTGCATGGTAAATAGCATCAGGATCTTTCAAGACCGGGTCGACGGTCTTCCAGCCTGAATTTTCATACACTCGGTAGAAGCAACTTTCACGGCCAGTGTGGCACGCGATGCCGCCGATCTGCTCGACCATCAGGATGACGACGTCGGCATCACAGTCCAGGCGCAGTTCATGCAGTTTTTGCACATGACCCGATTCTTCACCTTTGCGCCAGAGTTTGCCACGCGAACGCGACCAATAGATTGCACGATTCTCGGACGCCGTCAGACTCAGGGCCTCGCGGTTCATCCAGGCCATCATCAGTACGCGACCGGTCTTGTGGTCCTGAGCGATTGCAGGCACCAGACCGTCGCTGTTCCAGTGAATCTCGTCCAGCCAGTCTTTCATATCTACTCCGGCAGCCGGACTTGAGGCCCGGCGGGTTGAACAGTGTGCCAGCGCCATGCGCTGCTGGCTATCGGCGAACGATCAGATACAGCCCGGCAATGAGCATGATCGCCGCGGGCCAGGCCGCAAGTGTCGGCAGTTGCGTGCCGGCTTCGCTGATCACCCAGCCCTGTATGACACCACCGGCCAGCAAGGCCGAGCCAATCAGTCGCAAGGCCCAGCCGTCCCTGTTCTCGCGCCATGGGTTAGGCGGGTCGGAAGCGTGCGGGCGGGACAGACGCTCCAGCAGGTCGCGGGTCATGTTGGCGATGTGCGGCAACTGCTCGACCTGCGATTGCAGATTGCTCACCAGTGTCTTGGGGCTGACGCGTTCGCGCATCCAGCGTTCCAGATAGGGCTGCGCGGTGCTCCAGAGGTCAAGCTCTGGGTACAGCTGGCGACCCAGACCTTCGATGTTGAGCAGGGTCTTTTGCAGCAGGACCAGCTGTGGCTGGACCTCCATGTTGAAGCGGCGTGCGGTCTGGAACAGGCGCATCAGCACCTGCCCGAAGGAAATGTCCTTGAGGGGCTTCTCGAAGATCGGCTCGCACACGGTGCGGATCGCCGCCTCAAACTCATTGAGCTTGGTTTCGGCCGGCACCCAGCCTGAATCAATATGCAATTGCGCCACGCGACGGTAATCGCGCTTGAAGAAAGCGAAGAGGTTGCGGGCCAGATAGTCCTGGTCTTCCGGTGTCAGGCTGCCGACGATGCCGCAGTCGATGGCGATGTACTGCGGGCTCCAGGGGCTGACCGTGCTGATGAAGATGTTGCCTGGGTGCATGTCGGCGTGAAAGAAGCTGTCGCGGAAGATCTGCGTGAAAAAGATTTCCACTCCGCGCTCGGCGAGCAGTTTCATGTCGGTACGCTGATCGGCCAGTGTCGCCAGATCGGTCACCTGAACGCCGTAGATGCGTTCCATGACCAGCACTTTCGGGCGGCACCAGTCCCAGTAGACCTGCGGCACGTACAACAGCTCGGAGCCTTCGAAATTGCGGCGCAACTGGCTGGAGTTGGCGGCTTCGCGCAGCAGGTCCAGTTCGTCGTAGATGGTTTTCTCGTAGTCCATCACCACTTGCACCGGGTGCAGCAATCGCGCATCGGCTGATACGCGCTCGGCGGTACGGGCCAGGATGAACAGCCACGCCAGATCCTGGCCGATGATTGGTTTCAGGCCGGGACGCACCACCTTGACGACAACCTCTTCGCCGGTCTTCAGACGAGCGGCGTGTACCTGCGCGACCGAAGCCGACGCCAAGGGTGTTTCATCGAAGCGGCTGAACACGTCGCAGATTTTCGCGCCAAGCTGTTCTTCGATCAGCTTGATGGCCAGATTCTGGTCGAACGGCGGTACGCGGTCCTGCAACAGCATCAGTTCGTCGGCAATGTCCTCGGGCAACAGGTCGCGCCGGGTCGAAAGCAGCTGGCCGAACTTGATGAAGATCGGCCCGAGATCCTGCAAGGCCAGACGGAAGCGTGCGCCACGGCTCAGCTCCGATTTGCTGCGCGGCAGCCAACGCCACGGCAGCACAAAACGAACTGCCAGCATCCACCACGGCAGGGGCAGGGCGAACAACAGGTCATCGAGGCGGTAGCGAATAACGACACGTTGAATGCGAAACAGACGGCGGACGGCAAGCAGCTTCATGCGTTATCGCTGGAATTGAGGGATCGGGCAAGGCGCGCAAAACGCGCCTCAAGGCGTTCCAGATCGAGCTTGATCTGGTCGAGTTCGGCAAAGCGGGCTTCGGCTTCATGTTTGCCGACCAGGGTGCGCGACTCTTCGCTGAAGTAATCGGCCGCGTTCTGGCTCAGGCTCGCCACACTATCACGCGTCCAGCGGGTACTATTGCGTAAATGGCCGCTGAGCAGTTGGCTGGCCACAGGACCCAGCCAGCGGGACAGCTCGTGTTCCCAGTCCAGCTCAAGGTCCTGGAGGATCCCGACCAGTTCCAGCAGTACACCACTGTCGCCATCCAGCTCAACTTCAGGACCGTGCAGCACGGCCGTCTTGTCCTTGCTCAGGGCCAGACGCAGCAGGCTCGACGCCGGAGCACGAAGGGTGCAGTCGGCATCGGCGGCCCACTCAGGGGCCAACAGCAGGCCCTCGTCGCTGGGCAGAATGTAGATTTTCAGGGACGGATCGCGGCAATCGATCTTGATCACATGGCCGGACAACCGCGCCAGACGCGGCAGCGCCGTGCTGTCCAGACGCAACACGCGGTTGATACCGTGCTCGACGCTGGCGAGCAGCCCCCGAAGCAACATTACGGTTTGATACCGCGGTGCAGGGCAACAATGCCCGAGGTCATGTTGTGATAGGTCACGCGGTCAAAACCGGCTTCTACCATCATCGACTTCAGGGTTTCCTGATTGGGGTGCATGCGGATCGACTCGGCCAGGTAGCGGTAGCTTTCCGAATCGTTGGTCACCAGCTTGCCCATGAACGGCATGAACGCAAAGGAATAGGCGTCGTAGGCCTTGGACATCAGCTTGTTGGTCGGCTTGGAAAACTCCAGCACCAGCAGGCGACCGCCGGGCTTGAGGACGCGCAGCATGGAGCGCAGGGCGTCTTCCTTGTGCGTCACGTTGCGCAGGCCGAAGGCGATGGTCACGCAGTCGAAATGGTTGTCCGGGAACGGCAGCTTTTCAGCATCGGCCTGGACGAATTCCACATTGCCGGCAACGCCCAGGTCGAGCAGGCGGTCGCGGCCGACCTTGAGCATTGAGGCGTTGATGTCGGCCAGTACCACGTGGCCGGTCGGGCCGACGAGGCTGGAGAACTTGCGGGTCAGGTCGCCCGTGCCGCCCGCGATGTCGAGCACGCGGTTGCCGGTACGAACGCCCGAGAGTTCGATGGCAAAGCGTTTCCAGAGCCTGTGCATGCCGCCGGACAGCAGGTCATTCATCAGGTCGTACTTGGCCGCTACCGAGTGGAATACCTCAGCGACTTTTTCTGCCTTCTGGCTTTCCGGTACATTTTTGTAACCGAAGTGAGTCGTAGGTTCGGCATCGCTGCCTTTGCGCTGATCGTTCATATCGCTTCACCGGAATAGATTGCGGGCCATTCTAATCGTCAAGGCTGGCTTTGTCTTGACAAGGCTCACCGCCAACGCTTTCTTGGATGCAGACGGGTGTATATAGTTGCGCCGCATTTCATACGATCATCAAGGAACACTCTCATGGCGAAGATAACTGTTGAGCGCCCTCATTCCCTGGGCCGGGAGCAGGCTCGCGAGAAGGCCGAGCAGTTGGTGGAAAAGCTGGCCGACCGGTATGGCCTGGCCCATGAGTGGGTAGGCGACACCGTGAAACTCGAAGGCAAGGGCGCCAAGGGCAAGGTAGAGGTCGAGGACGAGCTGATTCGCATCAATATCGACCTGAACTTCATCCTGTCGACCATGAGCGGCTCGATCAAATCCGAGGTCGAGCGTGTGCTGGACAAGGCACTGGCTGCCTGAGACTGTCCGAGTCGTAATGCCCCGTTTGTCGGGGCTCAGCAGGCCGCCGGGCTCTGCTCCTTTCCTTTCACCCTAGGGTGAGCATTCTAATTTTTCTCCGTAGCTTTGAGCTCATGCCCCTGTGGGGCGGTTCCTTCAACTTTCGAGCATGAGGTGCACCATGGCCAGAGTTACCACCAGGAAAAAAATCGAAGACGAACAGGCTTCCACCTTTTCCGACGTCAAGCTATATGCCCGCAAGATCTGGCTGGCGGGCCTGGGCGCCTACGCCAAGGTCAACGAGGAAGGTACGCAGTACGTCAAAGAGCTGATCAAGACCGGCGAGCAGACTGAGAAAGAAGCCAAAAAAGCCCTGGATGAAAAGCTTGAAGCCGCGAACAGCGAAATGGACTCGATCAAGGGCGAAGTATCCGATGCCAAGGGGCGCGTCGAAGCGCAACTCGACCGAATCGAAAGTGCTTTCGACCGCCGCGTCGCAAAGGCCTTGAACCGGATTGGCATCCCGTCTAAACATGATGTTGACACGCTCTCTGCTAAGCTCGATGAGCTGACGGCATTGCTTGAACGTGTCGGGCCCAAGAAGCTCGAACGCTCTGAGCCTAAACGACTCGAACGTTCCGAGCCTGGACAATAAGGAGAGCAGGATGGCTGGCAAGAAAAAGGTAGAGAAAGAAGGCAGCTCCTGGATTGGCGAGGTTGAGAAGTACTCTCGCCAAATCTGGCTGGCTGGTTTAGGCGCTTACTCCAAGATAAGCAATGACGGCAGTAAGCTTTTCGAGACGTTGGTAAAAGACGGCGAAAAGGCTGAGAAGCAGACCAAGGCCGAAGCGCAGAAACAGATCGACGAAGTCAAGGACACCACCAAGGCGGCCAAGTCTCGCGTCGGTGATGTCAAGGATATGGCTTTGGGCAAGTGGAACGAACTGGAAGGTGCGTTCGACAAGCGTCTGAACAGCGCCATTTCGCGTCTGGGTGTGCCGAGCCGTAACGAAGTCCAGGCACTGCACAGCAAGGTCGATCAGTTGACTCAGCAGATCGAGCAACTGACCGGCGCCAAGGCTCGTCCGGTTGCGCCGCGCGCTGCTGCCGCGCCCAAGCCTGCTCCGAAGACCACGGCCAAACCGCTGAAAGCAGCGGCCAAAACCGTCGCCAAGACAGCGGACAAGGCTGCGGATAAAGCAGCAGCGGCCAAGCCTGCGGCCAGAAAGGCGGCCGCCAAGCCGCTTGATGCTGCCGAGAAAGCGGCGTCGAAAACGGCCAGCAAGGCCAAGGATGCCGCCAAGCCAGCCGCCAAACCGGCTGCGCCGAGAAAGCCGGCAGCCAAAAAGGCCGCGCCCAAGCCTGCCGCTTCGGCCACGGCAGACAGCCCGAAACCGGCTGCCGCGCCAACGCCTCCACCGGAAGCACCCGCCAACCAGCCTTCGTAAGAAGACCGGAAACGCCAAGGCCCGACCTGCTCAGCAGGTCGGGCTTTTTGTTGGCGGGAAATATAGCTATCGGCCAAACCTGAAAGAGGTGTTTGGCTCTACAGTGGATATCTGTTTGACAGATATCTGTATTTGAGATAAAAATGCTCTCGTGTAGGGATGCCGAAGACTTGAAGACATGCGGGTAATAGCAAAAACGACGGTTGCGAAAGCCATCGAAGCTCATGGTCAGTGGAAGGCGGCACTGAGTTTGTGGCTGACCACCTTTGACAGGGCGACTCTGCGCTTTGAGTCCTTCGAGCAGCTTCGAGATACCTGGGTCACCGCTTCTGGATGGAACATTGACCGAATTCCCTGCTCGAAGCTGAGACAGCCGAGCGTTAAAGGGCCTCTTGATGTGTATGTCTTCGACATCAAGAAAAATGAGTGCCGGATTATTGCGTGGATTAATACCCGGAATGGCACTATTTATATAAAGGATATTCTGCCCCACGCCGGTTATGACAAGTGGTGCAAGAGTGACGTTAAGTAGTTGATCAGGACGATCGGTTCTATTTATGTATAACGTAATTATAGGTGACGCAATGAAGCATGATAAGAACGGAGCCACTGGGCTGGATTCCTTCATCGCTAACATTTCACCGATGCTTGATGGCTTAAGCGATCAGATAGCAACGATGGCCCAGTTATTGGCTGCCTGTCATGATCCCGTCAAGAGTGACACTGACTTGAAGGGGCGGATGGCGCTGATCGATGAGCTTTACTCTCATGCAGACAGTGAAGATCACGCAGCCGCGCGCTTTGCGGAGCTGGTGGCCGAGCGTGTGTATGAGTACGAGACTGAAACCGTTTTGATTCCTTACTCATCTCAGGCGGAAGCACTGGCTTTCCTGATTTCGGACAGGGGAGTCAGACAGAAGGATTTGTCAGGTGTTGCCACTCAAAGTGCTGTTTCCGAGATACTGAACAACAAGAGGAAAATGACGGTTGCTCAGATAAAAGGCTTTGCAGAATTCTTTAAAGTGCCCGTCGAGTTTTTCATGCATGGCGTCGTCTGATTCTTTTATGTTTAATCAGTTTTTTGAAGCGTGAACGTTCGACCGCCTTCCCTCGAAACAGGCATTCAAGGTACCGCTGTTTATAATACGAAGGCCGCCGCGTGACATGTGCCTGGCTTTTTTGCGGATGCCTTTATGTTCTGCTCGGATGAAGGATGAAGGCTGTGACGATGTCGCCTCTCACCGCCCCAGATACTCCATCGCAATCTGCTCGGCTGCCTGCCTCGAGGTGGGCAGCAGGTGCGGGGTGACGAGCATCATGATCTGGTACACCACCACCCGCACGTCGCCTTCACGGCCAAGAATGCGCTGGTAGTCCAGCGAGAACAGCAGGGTCATGGTGATCTGTTCCACCAGTTGCCCCAGCGCCTGGGTTTCGCTGACCAGTTGGCCCTGGGATTTCAGGCGGGCCAGCAGTGAGGCCAGGGTGCGTTTGAGCGAGTTGAGCAGGTTGCGGATGCCACGCGCCAGCTTGGGCAGGCGTCCGGCGAGGTTGGATAGGTCCTGAAACAGAAATCGATAGTGCGACAGGCGCTCGACGATCAGGTGCAGGAACATCCAGTAGTCTTCGGCACTGAGCCTTGCGTCGGCGGGCGGGTCGAGCAGAGGGGCGAGTTCGGCCTGGAAGCGTTCGAACAGACCCAGAATCAGCGGCTCCTTGCCGTGAAAGTGGTAGTACAGATTGCCAGGGCTGATGCCCATTTCGTTGGCGATTTCCAGCGTCGAGACGTTGGGTTCGCCCTGTTGATTGAATAGCGTCAGCGCACATTCGAGGATACGGTCGCGGGTTTTCATCCAGTCTTCTTGTTCGAGAATCCAAAGTCATCAGGAGGCAAGGGGCGCACCGCACAGGGTGGCCCCTTCAGGTCAGGCCATCAGCGCATGTGCACGTAGGTGCCCGGCGCGGCTTCCATCGGCGGGTACTTGGCGTTGCCCAGTTCCATGCGGGTCTCGCGCTCACTGCCGGAACGCTCCTGAATCCAGGTCAGCCATTCAGGCCACCAGCTGCCTTCGTGGTTCTGGGCGTCGTAATACCAGGCGCGCGGGTCGCCGCTGAGCTTGCCGTTCTCTACGTAATTGGCTTTCGGATTGCCCGGCGGGTTGAGGATGCTCTGCACGTGACCACTGTTGGACAGCAGGAAACGACGCTCGCCGCCCAGTAGCAGGGTCGAGCGATAGACCGAATCCCAAGGCGTGATGTGGTCGTTGATGCCGGCGACGCTGAAACTGTCCACTGTGACTTTCTGCAGATCGATAGGCGTACCGCAGACCTCCAGTCCGCCCGGATGGCTGAGCGGGTTGTGCTTGAAGAAATCCAGCAGGTCGCCATGCAGCGCGGCTGGCAGACGCGTGGTGTCGTTGTTCCAGTACAGAATGTCGAACGGCGGTGGTGCCTTGCCCAGCAGGTAGTTGTTGACCCAGTAACTCCAGATCAGGTCATTGGGCCGCATCCAGGCGAATACCCGGCTCATGTCGCTGCCCTCCAGTACACCGCGCTGATAGGAGCGACGTTTGGCGGCCTCCAGTGCTTCTTCATCGATGAACAGCGTGGCCGGGCTTTCGATCTGGCTGTCCAGCAGGCTGACCATGTAGGTCGCGCTTGCCACTCGCCGTATCTGGCGCTTGGCCTGCAAGTGGCCCTGCAGCGCAGCGATGGTCAGGCCACCGGCGCAGGCTCCGATCATGTTCACTTCACGGGCACCGGTGATTGCCCGGCACACATTCATCGCTTCTTCGGTCGCTTCCACGTAACTGGACAAACCCCATTCCCGATGCCGCACGTCCGGGTTGCGCCAACTGATCACGAAGGTCTGCAGGCCATTCTTGAGTGCGTACTGCACAAAGCTGTTACCGGGACTCAGGTCGAAGATGTAGTACTTGTTGATCTGCGGCGGGACAATCAGCATCGGTCGGCTGAACTGCTTTTCGCTCATCGGCTTGTACTGGATCAGCTCAAGCATCTCGTTGCGAAACACCACTGCGCCGGGTGTTGCCGCCACAGTCCGACCGATTTCAAACGCGTCTTTGGTGGTCTGGCTGGGCAAGCCGTTGTTGTGCAGCAGATCATCGGCCATGTGGCTCAGACCCTTGATCAGGCTGGTGCCGCCGGAATTGAACAGCTCCTTGACCGCCAGCGGATTGAGCAGGGTGTTGGTTGGCGACAGGGCATCGTTGAGCAGGTTGAACAGAAAGTGCGCCCTTGCCCGGTCATCCTTCGACAGGTCGCAGTCATCGATCCAGCGTTTGACCTGGTGCTGCCAGCTCAGATAAGCCTGCAAGCCACGACGGTACAGCGGGTTGAGGCTCCAGGTCGGGTCGGCGAAACGGCTGTCGCGCGGGTTGGGCGGATGCGGCGTCTCGCCCAGCAGCATCACGCGCCCCAACTGACCGCCCAGCGCCAGGGCGTGGCGGGCGCTGCGAAAGGGATGGCGCAAGCCTTGGGTGGCGACACTGCGCAGGGTAGAAAACAGATCGCGTCCGCGCAGGCCGGTCACGGCGCTTTGCACGTTGATGAAGGTGGCCGGCGTCATTTCGGCAACCTTCGTGGGTTTTTCTTGCATGAGGGCAACACTCCTTCGTCAAGCCATCAACTCATGGACTGGCGCAGGCCCCGTCGCGGCGGCCTGCGTCGTTCTGCGCGGTTCGACACTCCTGTCTCTGGCGCAGTCGGTGAAGCTTTTTTGTTCGCGAAGCGTTCCAGTGCCTTCGACCGTGACGGACGGATTCAGCGCGCTCTGGGAGGTACAGGTTGCGGGTGCATGACTGCGCGTTGTCGTTCCTGTTGCAGAAAACTCATGATGATGGGAGCCACGGCTTCGGCTCGAGTGATCAGGAACAAATGCCCGTCATCGATTATGTGTAGCTGGGCATTGGGTATCCGCCAAGCCAACAGGCGCATATTGACCAACGGGATCAATGGATCGTCGTCGCCCGCCAGCACCAGGGTGGGTTGATGAATCTTGTGCAGCCAGTGGATGCTGGTCCAGCCCATGCCTGCGAACAGCTGCCAGTAGTAACCGAGCTTGCCGGATGAGCGGACCTTCGCCGCATGGTTGGCCGCCAGATGAGGGTCACGACGGAACGCACCACCATAGATTTCCGGTGCGATACGGATCACGTGCGACGGCTGGATGTACCGGCGCGGACTCGCCATCAGCCACAGCACCCGCGGCTTACCGGGCACCATCGCCATACCGGCCGCAGTCGCGGCCAGCACCAGTTTCTTGCAGCGCTCGGGGTAGTCATGGGCGAACTGCTGAGCCAGCGCACCGCCCCACGACACGCCAATCGCGTTCACTTGCCCGTAATCCAGATAATCGAGCATGCGCGCGGCCAGCTTCGCCAGGCCCGGAAAGCGGTAGGGACGTTTGGGTGTGGAGGAGCCGCCGACCCCTGGCACGTCGAACGCGATGACTTCCAGATCCGGGTCCAGCGCGTCGACGAACGGAAATACCAGCTCGAGGTTGGCTCCGATGCCATTGAATATCAGCAGCGGCGTCAAATGGCTCTTGCCGGGCCGCACAGCGGTGCGAATGGTGTGACCGTCCAGGTCGATGGAGCGAAATACAAACGGTTGAGGCATGCGCAAAGCCCTGTTGGTTAAACCGCTGGGAAAGCTGTCCTGCGTTTCGACCAGATCGTACGTCTGTCATTCGCCTAACGAGCGCTGCCGGTCACTTCCATAGTGAACGGCAGCGTGCCTTCTTCCTTGAGTCTAGCGTTCGTGAACGTAGGTGCCGGGTGCCGCTTCGCCTGCCGGGAATGTTTTATTGCCAAGTGTTGTGGGCGCTTTCTTGAGCTTGCCCGAACGCTCGGTCTGCCAGGCCTGCCAGTGCAGCCACCACGAGTCTGTGTGCTTGGTACCGTTTTCCTGCCATTCGTCTGGCGTGGCTGGCAACTCGGTGTTGGTCATGTAGCGCGACTTGGGATTGCCCGGCGGGTTGAGAATGCTCTGGATGTGCCCGCTGCTGGACAGCACGAACTCGGTCTTGCCGCCGAACAGACGCGCGGACTTGTAGCAGGACGGCCACGGCGTGATGTGGTCATTGGTGCCTGCCAGACAGAACACATCGGTGGTCACCTGTTTCAGGTCGATCGGTGTGCCACAGACTTCCAGCGCGTTCGGGCGAGTCAGCGGGTTGTTCTTGAACATCTCGATCAGGTCGCCGTGAAAGGCTGCTGGCAGGCGTGTGGTGTCGTTGTTCCAGAACAGGATGTCGAAGACCGGCGGTTCATTGCCGAGCAGGTAGTTGTTGACCCAGTAATTCCAGATCAGGTCGTTGGGTCGCATCCACGCGAACACCTTGGCCATGTCCCGGCCTTCCAGCACGCCCGCCTGATACGAATGACGCTTGGCAGTTTCCAGCGTCTGCTCATCGACGAACAGGGCGACATCGGTGTCCAGCGTGGTATCCAGCACGCTGACCAGCAGGGTCATGGCGTTGATCTTCTGCTCGCCGAGGGCTGCGTAATGGCCCAGAAGGGCGGTGCAGGTGATGCCGCCGGAACAGGCGCCCAACACGGTCAGGTCCTTGCTGCCAGTGATCGCCAGGACTACGTCCACGGCTTCTTTCAGCGCCTCGATGTAGGTCGACAGGCCCCACTCGCGCTGAGCCTTGGTCGGGTTGCGCCAGCTGATGATGAATGTCTGCACATTGCTGCGCAGACAGAAGCGCGCCAGGCTCTTTTCCGGGCTCAGATCGAAGACGTAGAACTTGTTGATCTGCGGCGGAATCACCAGCAGTGGCTTTTCGTGGACCTGTTCGGTGATCGGCTTGTACTGGATCAGCTCCAGCACATCGTTGCGAAACACCACCGCGCCTTCGGTCGTACCGAGGTTCTTGCCCACCTCGAACGCGTCCATGTTCACCTGGCTGGGCATGCCACCGTTGTGCACCAGGTCTTTGGCGAGGTGTGACAGGCCGTCGAGCAGGCTTTTGCCGCCGGTCTCGAAGAAGCGCTTTACCGCAGCCGGGTTGGCGGCCGAGTTGGTGGGCGACATGGCTTCGGTCATCAGATTGATCACAAAGTGAGCACGGCTGACGTCCTGCGGGGTGAGATTGCTGCCGCCAATCCAGTCATGCAGCTCCTTGCGCCAGGCAAGGTAGGTCTGCAGATAACGGCGATACAGCGGGTTCTGGCTCCAGGCCGGGTCGGCAAAGCGTCGATCGTCCGGGGACGGCTGCAGAGCGGATTTGCCGAACACCACCTTTCTGAGTTCGGTACCCAGATGAGCGACATGCTTGAGGCTGTGGATCGGTTGTCTGATGGCCTGGCGTAGCACCATGCGTGCGGTGGTCAGTAGGTCCTTGCGACGCAAGCCCACCACCGGATTGAGATTCAAGGTGTGTTCAGAGGCCTGGCGCTGCAGGTCATCGTCTTTCGTGTTACTCATCTACGACGCTCCGTTGTCCTGAGACGAGTACCGCAACTACTTCCCTGTGAACCAGTGACACAGGCGAATAGCCGGTACTACTGCTCGTGTGACCTAAGATGGCTTGGCAGCCAATTTCCCGATTTTCACGCAGGCTACCGCGAAGGCATCTGAACAGCTGCGCTTCGTGTAACCACTCCTTGCATACCGCGTCTGCGCATCGGATCGATACGGAGGAAATTGCCAATGCCATTGGTTACGCGAGATTTCAAAAAATCGCAAGCGGCGTCAGTCATTAGCCGCTGCGCGGAACATTGAAACAAATTCGATTAGAAAGCGCGTCCTAAAACGGCAGATGGCGTGCCAGAGCGGCTGGGGCGGGGTTTTGCGGGTCAAAGCATGAGTTTGACGACGTGCTCGGAGGGGTCGCGGGACTTGCCGGCTTTTTCCAGCTCCTGAAGATAGTCCGCCCACAAGGCTTCCTGACGCACGGCCAGTTCGTGGAGGTATTCCCAGGTGAACAGGCCGCTGTCATGACCATCGTCGAAGGTCAGTTTCAGCGCGTATTGCCCGGCCGGCTCGACTTTCGTCAGGCCTACATTCAGTTTGCCGTGTTGCAGAATCGGTTTGCCGTGGCCCTGAACCTCGGCTGAGGGAGAA
The DNA here is from genome assembly GCF_030209155.1 of Pseudomonas sp. fls2-241-TYG-175. Taxonomy (NCBI): domain Bacteria; kingdom Pseudomonadati; phylum Pseudomonadota; class Gammaproteobacteria; order Pseudomonadales; family Pseudomonadaceae; genus Pseudomonas; species Pseudomonas sp. fls2-241-TYG-175. The sequence continues at coordinate 19,387 of NZ_JARVSO010000029.1, forward strand.
TGCACCCGCAGCAGCTCGGCAGGCAGGTGATATTCCTCACCGGACGCGTATTTGAGCGTCAGGGTCTTCGAGGCCTTGTGCAACTGAATGGCGCTGGGGATTGGGCTCATGGATTCCGGTTTCGATGTTCAAGGCGATGCATGCACAGGAGCGCTTTTCGGCGCCCCTGTGCAGTCTGGCAGGCTTACAGAATGTAACGCGACAAATCTTCGTCCTTGGCCAACTCGCCCAGGTGACTGTTGACGTAATCGGCGTCGATGGCGATCGGCGCAGCGTCAGGGCTGGAGGCCATGTCGCCTGCGCTGAACGACACTTCCTCAAGCAGGCGCTCAAGCAGCGTGTGCAGGCGGCGGGCACCGATGTTCTCGGTCTTCTCGTTGACCTGCCAGGCGATTTCCGCCAGACGCTTGATGCCTTCGGGCTTGAATTCGATGTTCAGGCCTTCGGTCTTGAGCAGCGCGCAATACTGCTCGGTCAGCGATGCGTGCGGCTCGCTGAGGATGCGTTCGAAATCCTGCGGCGACAGGGCCTTGAGCTCGACGCGAATCGGCAGACGACCCTGAAGCTCGGGCACCAGATCGCTCGGCTTGCTCAGGTGGAATGCACCGGAGGCGATGAACAGGATGTGGTCGGTCTTGACCATGCCCAGCTTGGTGTTCACCGTACAGCCTTCGATCAGCGGCAACAGGTCGCGCTGAACGCCTTCGCGGGACACGTCCACGCCACCGGAATTGCCGCGCTTGGCCACCTTGTCGATCTCGTCGATGAACACGATACCGTGCTGCTCGACGGCTTCCAGCGCTTTGACCTTCAACTCTTCATCGTTGACCAGACGGCCCGCTTCTTCTTCACGGACCAGCTTGAGCGCTTCCTTGACCTTGAGCTTGCGGCTCTTCTTCTTGCCCTTGCCCATATTGGCAAACAGGCTCTGAAGCTGGTTGGTCATCTCTTCCATGCCGGGTGGCGCGGAGATATCGACGCCTACGGCTTCGTTGATCTCGATCTCGATTTCCTTGTCATCCAGCTGACCTTCACGCAGGCGCTTGCGGAACAGCTGGCGAGTGTTGGAATCGTTGGTCTGCACCGGGTCTTCGTTGAAGCCGACACGGGCCGGTGGCAGCAGGGCATCAAGAATGCGATCTTCGGCCGCATCTTCGGCACGATGGCGAACCTTGACGATTTCCTGCTCGCGCAGCAGCTTGATCGCAGCGTCGGCCAGATCACGGATGATCGACTCGACATCGCGGCCGACATAGCCGACTTCAGTGAACTTGGTCGCTTCGACCTTGATGAACGGCGCGTTGGCGAGCTTGGCCAGACGACGGGCGATTTCGGTCTTGCCGACACCGGTCGGGCCGATCATCAGAATGTTCTTCGGCGTCACTTCGACGCGCAGCTCTTCAGGGAGCTGCATGCGGCGCCAGCGGTTGCGCAGGGCAATCGCAACGGCGCGCTTGGCATCGTCCTGGCCGATGATATGGCGGTTGAGTTCGTGGACGATTTCGCGGGGAGTCATGGACATAATGATTGACGGTCCTCTAGCGCAAACAAGCCGAGAGCGGCTTATTCGGCGAGGTCCTGCTCCTCAATGGTGATGTTGTGGTTGGTAAACACGCAAATGTCGCCTGCGATGTGCAGGGAGGTTTCCGCGATTTCGCGTGCCGACAGATCGGTCTTGAGCAGCAGGGCGCGTGCGGCGGCCTGAGCGAATGCACCGCCGGAGCCCATCGCGATCAAACCGTCTTCCGGTTCGACGACATCGCCGTTGCCGGTGATGATCAGCGAGGCGTCCTTGTTGGCGACGGCCAGCATGGCCTCCAGACGGCTCAGCGAGCGGTCGGTGCGCCAGTCCTTGGCCAGTTCGACGGCTGCCCGCACCAGATGACCCTGGTGTTTTTCCAGTTGGCCTTCGAAGCGCTCGAACAGCGTGAATGCATCGGCGGTAGCGCCAGCGAACCCGGCAATCACTTCGCCGTGGTACAGGCGACGGACTTTCTTTGCGTTGCCTTTCATGACGGTATTGCCCAGGGAAACCTGGCCGTCGCCAGCCATGACGACTTTGCCGTGACGGCGCACTGAAACGATGGTGGTCAAGGGGAGAGTCTCCACGCAGCGGGGCGAAAATGCCCTGATGCAGACTCATATGGGGGTGGGGTCGGGTATTTCAACCGTTGGGGATGAATGGCTTTCTCAACACTGATCGTGCCCATCGCTTCGCGTGGGCATGCCTCCCGTGACGCTCCGCGTCACAAATGGCACAGATTGCTGACTCAGTGAGCCGAGCGAATGACGTGGATAACGCTGGAGCTTGGCACACATCTGCGCCGCATTCGAGAGCGGACGCGGAGCGTCCTGGAAGGCATTCCCACGCAGAGCGTGGGAACGATCATCGATCAGTGTCGAGGCAGACTTGTGTATAACGATGAGCGCTCCGCATGCGAACTATCGACTATTGGTGCGCGCCTTACCGGCTCTGGCGCTGCTGCAACAACAGGTTACTAAATCCACCACCCGCCAGTTGTTTCTGGGCCGTGGTCAGTTGTTCGCGGTTGCTGAACGGACCGACCAGTACGCGGTACCAGGTTTCGTCTTTCACCGTGCCGGATTCGACCGTTGCCGTCTGGCCCAGCAGGATGATCTGCGCACGGACTTTTTCAGCATCGGCCTGCTTGCGGAACGAACCCGCCTGCAGGAAGAACGTGGTCACCGCAGCCGGTTTGGTTGCCGCGACCGGAGGCGCTGGCGGTGGCGTCAGACCGCTGAGCGCAGCCTGGGCACGGGCCGTGTCGATCTTGGCGGCTTGCTCCGGCGTAACCGGGGCCGTCGGCGCGACCGCAGGCGGTGTCTTTTCAGGAACCGCTTCGTTCGGCACGATCACTTCCGACTCAGGCAGCAAGGTGTAGAAGTCATACTTGGGTTTGACCGGCGCCGTCGGGCTCGGTGGCGTCTTGTTCGCCTCGGCGATTTTTGCCGCCTTGGCGTCAGCCTTGACGCGCTTGATGTCATCGCCGCCGGGTTCGAGCTTCATCAGAAAGACAACGAATGCCCCGACGGTGACACCAATGACCAGCCACAGCCATCCTGGAATCGGCTTCTTCGCGGGTGCCTGATAACGGCTGGCGCCGCGCTTGGGTGCCGGTTTCTTCTTCGCAACTGCCAACTTACATACGCTCCAGAGTTTCCAGACCCAACAGATCCAGGCCTTGCTTGAGGGTGCGACCGGTCAACGCTGCCAGACGCAGGCGGCTCTGCTGCTGATCGGGATTTTCGGCACCAAGGATCGGGCAGTTTTCGTAAAAGCTCGAAAACAGACCCGCAAGGTCATACAGGTAAGCACAGAGTACGTGAGGCGTGCCTTTTTCTGCGACGTTATTCAGGGTTTCGGTGAATTGCGCCAGGCGAGCCGCCAGTTCCTGCTCCTGTGGCGCTTCCAGCACTATCTTGCCTTTGCTGGCGTCGAACGGCGTGCCCAGCTTGCGGAATACGCCAGACACGCGAGTGTAGGCGTAGAGCAGGTAAGGCGCGGTGTTGCCTTCGAAGCTCAGCATCTGGTCGAAGTTGAAGCTGTAGTCGCTGGTGCGGTGCTTGGACAGGTCGGCGTACTTCACTGCGCTGATACCCACCGCCTTGGCGATGCTGCGCAGCTCGGCTTCCGCGACCTCGGGATTCTTTTCTTTCACCAGCGTGTAGGCACGCTCTTCGGCTTCGTCGAGCAGGTCGATCAGCTTGACCGTACCGCCATCGCGCGTCTTGAACGGACGGCCGTCGGCGCCGTTCATGGTGCCGAAGCCCATGTGCTCCAGCTGCATGCCTTCGTGAACGAAGCCTGCGCGGCGCGCTACTTCAAATACTTGCTGGAAGTGCAGCGCCTGACGCTGGTCGACGAAGTACAGCGCGCGATCAGCCTTGAGCACCTTGCTGCGATAACGAATGGCGGCAAGGTCAGTGGTGGCGTACAGATAGCCGCCACCGGCTTTCTGTACGATCACCGGCAGGGGCGTGTCTTCCGCGGTGCGGAATTCATCGAGGAACACGCACAGGGCGCCATTGCTTTCCACCAGCAGGCCTGCGGCCTTCAAGTCGCTGACCACATTGGCCAGATCATCGTTATAGGCGCTTTCGCCCATGACATCGGCCGGGGTCAGATTGACGTTGAGGCGCTCGTAGGTCTTCTGGCAGTGCGACAGCGAGATCTCGTTGAAGCGTTTCCACAGCGCGAGGCACTCGGCATCGCCGCCCTGCAACTTGACCACCAGCCCGCGAGCGCGCTCGGCGAACTCTTCGGATTCGTCGAAGCGCTGCTTCGCGGCGCGGTAGAAGTTTTCCAGGTCAGACAGTTCGTCGCTGGTCGCCGGTTTTTCCTGAAGATACGCCAGCAGCATGCCGAACTGGGTACCCCAGTCGCCGACATGGTTCTGGCGAATGACAGTGTCGCCCAGAAAAGCGAGGACGTTGGCTACGCCGTCACCAATGATGGTCGAGCGCAGGTGGCCGACGTGCATTTCCTTGGCCAGGTTCGGTGCCGACAGGTCGACCACCACACGCTGCGCCGGGCCTGCCTTGCGCACCGAAAGCTGTGGGTCCGCCAGGGCCGCGTCCAGACGCGCGGCCAGGGCCTGAGTGTTCTGGAAAAAATTCAGAAAGCCGGGGCCTGCGATCTCCACCTTGCTGACCTGCTCATCAGCGGGCAGCGCTGCAATCAGCTTTTCAGCCAGATCACGCGGCTTCATCCCGGCAGGCTTGGCGAGCATCATCGCGATATTGCTGGCGAAGTCCCCGTGGGTCTTGTCGCGAGCGTTCTCTACCTGAATCGCCGGCGTCAGCCCTTCTGGCAAGACGCCCTCGGTGACGAGACGGGTCAGGGCTTGTTGGATCAGCTGACGAATGGTGTCTTTCATGATGCTCTCTTCGACCGCAAGCGCGGTGGCGCCTGGATGCGCGGGTGGAAAAACTCCGCATTATCCGTTGCTCAAGCCGTGTTGCCAACCGTGTTGGTTTTCAGGCCCGTAACTGTGCAGCCGCGTCCCACAAAAGCCGTGTTTATTTACATGGATAGCTCAGTACAGATCCACCGGATCCACATCCAGCGACCACCGGACCTGCCTGCCGCTGGGCATTTGCTCCAGGACAATCAGCCACTGGCTCAGCAATTTGTGCAGCGGCGCGCGGGCGCTGGACTGCAGCAGCAGTTGCGCACGATAACGTCCCGCGCGGCGCTCCATGGGGGCGGGCACCGGGCCGAGCAGTTCGATGCCGCCCAGGCTCATGTCAGCCAGCAGTCGTTCGGCTTCACTGCAAGCCTGATCCAGAAACTCCTCGGCCTGCCCGGGCTTGTGCGCTTCGGCGCGCAGTAATGCCAGGTGCGAGAACGGCGGCAGTCCGGCGGAGCGGCGTTCGCTCAAGGCCTGCTCGGCGAACGCGAAATAGCCCTGTTCGGTGAGCTGGATCAACAGCGGATGGTCGGCCAGGTGCGTCTGGATGATCACCTTGCCCGGCTCTTCGGCCCGGCCTGCGCGCCCTGCGACCTGCACGATCAGTTGTGCCATGCGCTCGCTGGCCCGGAAGTCGCCGGAGAACAGGCCGCCGTCAGCGTCGAGAATGGACACCAGCGTTACGCGGGGGAAGTGGTGCCCTTTGGCGAGCATCTGTGTGCCCACCAGAATGCACGGCTGGCCGCGCTGGATGGTCGCGAACAGCTGGTTCATCGCATCCTTGCGCGAGGTGCTGTCGCGATCGACGCGCAGCACCGGGTAATCCGGAAACAGAATCGCCAGGCGCTCTTCAGCGCGCTCGGTGCCTGCACCAACCGGTCGCAGATCCACCTTGCCGCAGGACGGGCACTGACGCGGGATTCGTTCAACGTATCCGCAGTGGTGGCAGCGCAACTCGCCTGAGCGTTGGTGCACGGTCATGCGCGCATCGCAGCGCTGGCAGCCGGACATCCAGCCACAATCGTGGCACAGCAAGGTCGGTGCAAAACCACGGCGGTTGAGGAACACCAGCACTTGCTGGCCTGCCGCGAGCGTCTGGCCGATGGCCTGTTGCATCGGCCCGGAGATACCACTGTCCAGTGGACGACTCTTTACGTCCAGGCGCAGAAAACGCGGTTGTTGTGCGCCACCGGCGCGTTGATTCAGGCGCAGCAGGCCGTAACGACCGGTGTAGGCGTTGTGCAGGCTTTCCAGCGATGGCGTCGCCGAACCGAGCACAATCGGGATGTTTTCCTGACGGGCGCGCACCAGCGCCAGATCGCGTGCGTGATAGCGCAGACCTTCCTGCTGTTTATAGGAACCGTCGTGCTCTTCGTCGATGATGATCAGGCCCGGGTTCTTCATGGGCGTGAACAGCGCCGAACGGGTGCCGATAATAATGTCGGCTTCGCCATCGCGCGCCGCCAGCCAGGCGTCCAGTCGCTCACGGTCGTTGACCGCCGAATGCACCAGCGCAATACGTGCATTGAAGCGCTGTTCGAAACGCGCCAGGGTCTGCGGCCCGAGGTTGATTTCCGGAATCAGTACCAGCGCCTGCTTGCCGGCTTCCAGCGTCTCGCGGATCAACTGCAGATAGACTTCGGTCTTGCCGCTGCCCGTCACGCCCGCCAGCAGAAAGGCGTGGAAGCTGTCGAACCCGGCGCGAATGGCCTCATAGGCGGCGCGCTGTTCGGTGTTGAGCGGCAATTCCGGCTGGGCCAGCCAGTGTTCATGTCGCGCACTGGGCGCGTGGCTGCGCACTTCGACGTACACCAGTTCCTTGGCCAGCAACAGGTTGAGGCTGTCTTTATTAAGCATCAGCTTGCTGAGCAGTTGATGCGCTACGCCATGGGGATGCTGGGCGAGGGTGGTCAGGGCTTCGCGCTGCTTGGGCGCGCGGGCGATGCGCGAGTCGTCGACGCTGGCGCCGGGTGATACGTGCCAGAAGCGTTCCTGGCGGGTTTCGGCCAGTTCGCCCTGACGCAGCAACACCGGCAACGCCCAGCTCAAGGTGTCGCCCAGGCTGTGCTGATAATACTGGGACGTCCACAGGCACAGCTTGAACAGCGCAGGAGGCAGTGGCGCCTGGCTGTCCAGCAAGGCAATGGCCGGTTTCAATTTTTCAGCGGGTACTTCGCTGTGATCCACGACCTCGACCAGAATGCCGATCATTTCCCGCCGACCAAATGGCACTCGCAACCGCATGCCGGGCTGCAGGGCACTGCGCGACACGCCAGCGGGGGCGCGGTAATCGAACAGGCGGCGAAGCGGCGAGGGCAGGGCAAGGCGCAGGATGGCGTCGGGCACGCGGTGTTTCCCTGTGTCGGTCGTGGGGGATGGGCGATCTTAGCAGACGACCGGTGCAAAGGTTCGCTTGCGTCGTTTTGATTGTCTGATACTATCCACGGCCTATTTCCGTGCGGTATTCAACAATAGTGTTGGGTGGCGGCACGCTAGACTGAGGAAGTACCGATGAAAGCTGATATCCATCCAGTTTACGAAGCCATTGACGCAACCTGCAGCTGCGGCAATGTCATCAAGACCCGTTCCACTCTCGCCGGCCCTTTGAGCCTCGACGTGTGCAACGAGTGCCACCCGTTCTACACTGGCAAGCAGAAGACGCTTGACATTGGCGGCCGTGTCGACAAGTTCAAATCCCGTTTCGGTGCGTTCGGCGCAACCAAAGCGAAGTAAGACTGGCTGCCTCTTGGGCATTTCCAGACTGCTTGAAAAGACGCCCCTTGTGGGCGTCTTTTTTATGTCCGCGATTTGGCTGTCCGACGCGCAGGCGTTCTGCCCCGCACCGGCCGGTTTGCCTTTTGCAAAGGTACAGCGGGTGGTGGACGGCGACACCCTGCGCCTGAGCGATGGTCGCAGCGTGCGAATGATTGGTCTCAATACCCCCGAGACCGGCAAGCGCGGTCAGTCCGCCGAGCCGTTTGCCGAAGCGGGCAAGCGACGTCTGCAAGCGCTGGTCAAAGACAGCGGCGATCAGGTCCGCCTGCAGATCGGTCAGCAGGCCAAGGATCGCTACGGTCGCACGCTGGCCAATGTCTACGGTCGCAACGGCACCAACCTGGAAGCGCAGCTGCTCAGCGAAGGGCTCGGCTATCTGGTCGCCTTTGCACCCAATACGGCGCTGGTCGATTGCCAGAAGAGCGCCGAGCGTCAGGCGCGTCAGGCCAGACTGGGTCTGTGGCGCAACTCGCCGGTGCAAGCTGCCAATCGGATCAATAAAGGCGGTTTTGCCGTGGTGTCCGGTCGCGTGAAGAGCGTTCAGCGCAATCGCGGCGGTGTCTGGATCGAACTCGACGGTTCACTGGTGTTACGCGTTGCCCCTGACCTGCTGTCTGCCTTCGATGTGGCGAAACTTGAGCGGCTCAAGGGTCAACAGATCGAGGCGCGGGGCTGGGTGGTGGACCGTTCCCGGCGCGGTGGTCTACAGTCAGGACAGGCTCGCTGGCTGATGCCGCTGACCCACCCGGCCATGCTCAACCCCTAGGCATCGCCTGCAATCCCGGGCCTTTCGACGAGCGGTTCGGCTTTTTGTGTTTCCAGTGCCTTAGCGGAAAGTCTAACTTCTCGCCCCTTGACAGCAGTGACTGGTCAGTCTTGTTAGGACTATGCATCTTGCGTATCCTCGGCGGTCCGTCTGTCCCACAGTAAAAAAAGCGGAATCCAATACATGTCAGATTTGAAAACTGCCGCGCTCGATTACCATGCCAATCCCCGTCCAGGGAAGCTGAGCGTAGAACTCACCAAGCCGACCGCAACCGCTCGTGACCTGGCTCTGGCCTACAGCCCTGGCGTTGCTGAACCCGTGCGTGAAATTGCCCGTGACCCCGAGCTGGCTTACAAGTACACCGGCAAAGGCAACCTGGTAGCAGTTATCTCCGATGGCACCGCAATCCTCGGCCTCGGCGATCTGGGCCCGTTGGCCTCCAAGCCGGTCATGGAAGGCAAAGGGGTTCTGTTCAAGCGTTTCGCCGGTATCGACGTTTTCGATATCGAAGTCGATTCCGAAAGCCCGCAGGCCTTCATCGACACCGTTAAGCGCATCTCGATCACTTTCGGCGGCATCAACCTGGAAGACATCAAGGCACCTGAGTGCTTTGAAATCGAGAAAGCGCTGATCGAACAGTGTGACATCCCGGTGTTCCACGATGACCAGCACGGCACCGCTATCGTGACCGCAGCCGGCATGATCAATGCACTGGAAATCGTCGGCAAATCCCTCGACACCGCCAAGATCGTCTGCCTGGGCGCTGGCGCTGCCGCCATCTCCTGCATGAAGCTGCTGGTGAGCATGGGCGCGAAGATCGAAAACATCTTCATGATCGACCGCACCGGCGTGATCCACTCCGGCCGTACCGACCTGAACCAGTACAAGGCTGTGTTCGCACACGCCACCGAGAAGCGCACGCTGACCGATGCACTGGAAGGTGCTGACGTGTTCGTAGGCCTGTCCGGTCCTAACCTGCTGAGCGCTGAAAACCTCAAGCTGATGGCCAAGGATCCGATCGTGTTCGCCTGCTCGAACCCTGATCCGGAAATCTCCCCGGAACTGGCTCACGCCACTCGCAGCGACGTGATCATGGCGACCGGCCGTTCGGACTACCCGAACCAGGTCAACAACGTACTGGGCTTCCCGTTCATCTTCCGTGGTGCTCTGGACGTTCGCGCCAAGCGCATCAACGAAGAAATGAAGATCGCCGCAGCCAACGCCCTGCGCGAATTGGCCAAACTGCCGGTTCCTCAGGAAGTGTGCGACGCCTATGGTGGCATCAAACTGGAATTCGGTCGTGAGTACATCATCCCGAAACCAATGGACACCCGCCTGCTGGGCCGTATCGCCGAAGCAGTCGCCAAGGCCGCTATCGAAAGCGGTGTGGCCACCCTGCCATATCCGAAGCACTACCCGCTGACCAGCGTGGACGACGTGTTCAAGGGCTGATTCCTTGAAGCAATAAAAAACCCGCAGAGATGCGGGTTTTTTATTGAGCGGTCGCTGTCAGGCGTTTTTAACCTGCGCGATGATCTCGTTCTGGCGCTTGGTCGCCTCAGTCAGAACAACACTGTAAATACGCTTTTTTTCATCGGACTTCGCGTTGCGAATGAATTCCGCGAAAGGATTCTTGGCCTTCTCGGAGTGCGGATTTGGAAGCTTCATTGACTGGCTCCTGAGGTGAGACGTTTTCCAGCGCAGCTGCCAGCTCATCGCGGGTATAGCGCTCGGGGATATGGTAGTCAATCCTGTCCACGCCCGCCTTGTAAAGGCGGGCTGAGTTATCTATGTGCTTTAGAAGCAGATCGACATGCACATGTTTTCCATACTCTAGCTTAAGCGTGTTCACGACGTCACGTGCGGAGAAGTATTGCTCGACGAAATGGTCAGCGAGGATACGCCTGCCCTCTGCCTGCTCTCGAGCCTTGACGAACTCCCAGGCAAGCAACGGATTTTGATAGACATACAGCACTTGAACGTAGCGTCCTTTCTCCAAGGATCTTTCGACATTGCTCCGTGCAATGTCGATTTTTGCAAGGGTCCCATCCAGCAGAAAAGACTGCTGCTGCGATAGTGCCAGATCGATAATCTTGGAAATCAGAATTGAGATGCCACCTTGGAACAGGTACGCGTTACCCCCGGTGTAGAGATCAAATTCAGCGCGTAGCTCGTCTGGGTCTATTCGTAAAATAGACGAGCTTGTAAAGAGATTCAGAAGAGCAATCGACGCTTCTGTCTTACCTGCTCCAGGGGATCCGGACATGAAAACCGATACGGGCTCGTCCTCTGCCGGGTAAAGATCCAGTGAGGTCAGCTTTCTCCCGATAGCCTTCTTGTTTTGCCTCGCGAATTTGATCGCTTCGTTCCAGAGTCTCTTCTCATCATCCGTGAATTCCACCAACACTCCATTTTTTCCAGCCTGCCCTCTCGGTACCGAGTAGGAAGCGGTTAGCGATACGATGAAGAGTAGCGGTCGAAATTGAATCTGGAGCACGCAAGCCTGGCCAAAATACTTCAAAAGATATCTGTACAGCCGCCAATAACGTGATCGCGACCCATTCGTCGATTGTTCGGATGCACACGGCCAGGACTCGGAATGCTTTGGATACTCTGCTATGCGAATCGTGACGAACGGTCAGGTTTGACGGCTCACCCCTGCAAAATCACCTCGGCCAACCCATCGATCGCTTCCTGCCGTTCAGCCTGATTCAGCCGCGCATGCGGGTTCAGTGATGACCATTGCGGGTGGGCGCGGGATCGTGACAAAGGTTCGGGCAGTTTGCCCTTACGCCAGGTCTTGTCTTGCGGTGTGGTCAGTTCGATGCTGTTGATCGCCGCATGGCCTCTGACGCCCAGCGCAAGCATCAGCTGACGTTGTCGAAGCGCAAGCAGGCGCAGTACGGCGTCGTCGACGGTCAGTTCCCGGTGTCCCTTGAGTTTGCCCAGCAGACGTCCGCCGTAGCTGCGGGCGGTCAGCAGGGCGCCGCCGGCAATGGCACCTACCAGCGCAGCGGCGCCCAGTGTGACGCCACCGACCATCAGGTCCACGCCTGCTCCGGCCGCGGCGCCTGCTGCCACGCCGCCGCCGACGCGTACGCCCATCAGTTTGAGGGTTTCGGGGTTGAACAGGTCATCACCCCAGCGTCCATCCATCAACGGCAGGTCGCTGGCGGTCACGTCATCCTTGCGAAACGCATGCAGCTTGAGCAGCGCTTCGACGCACTGCTGTTCACGCTGACGGACCGCCTGACGTAATGCTTCGATGGCCTGTTTCTCCTGATCAGGCGTGGTTTCGACGCTACGCCGACAGGCTGCGCAGTCGATCAGCATTTCCGCGATCAGACGCGCTGCGCTGTGTCGTTTGGCCTGACGCTGTTTCTCCTGATCCTCGATCAGACGCTCCAACTGCGGGCGTGCGCTTTCCAGCATGAGCGCCAGACTTTCATATAGCCGCCGCCCGCCGTCTTCAGGAGGGGCGACGCTGTCGAAACGCACCAGCGCATGCAGACCGAGACGTGAGAGGGCTTCGCGCCATTCAGGCTCGCGGTGTTGCTGCGCACTGACGAAATTGAGCACTGGCAATAAGGGTTTCCCGCAACTGGCGAGCACGGACAGTTCGTCGCGGTATTTGGACAGCACCGGTTCGCGGGCATCGATGACATACAGACCCGCATTCGAATCGAGCAACTGTCGCAGCACTTTGGCTTCCTGCTCGAAGCGTTGGCGAGCTTCGCTGCCTTCCAGAAAGCGTTCCAGTCGAGCCGGGCCGTCCAGCCGTTCACCGGGGCGGTCCAAACGCTCCAGATAGTCGAGCAGGGCGATGGCATCTTCCAGGCCAGGCGTGTCGTACAACTCGACCGTGGCCTGGCCGTCCACCGAGAGACGAGCCCCTTCGACATGCCGTGTGGTGCTGGGGCGATGGGACACTTCGCCGAACGTCACATCGCCCGTCAGGGTGCGCAGCAAGGAGGTCTTGCCCACATTGGTGTGGCCGACCACGGCAAGCTTGATCGGGCCGGACTTGTGCGCATCACTCATGGCCTGTCTCCAGCCAGCTCATGGGCAGATGGTCTGCCCAGGGCAATTGCAGTTGATCCAGCGCGACATGCCAGTCATCCAGCCGCTCGGGGTCCAGGGTTTGTCCGGCGGGCGCAGGCAGCAGCCAGACGCGGGTTGCTCCGGCGCAGCGCGCCAGTTCTGCGATCAGCGCAAGGCTGCCGCGATCCGGCGAGCGACGCGGGTCACAGGCAACCAGCAGGCGTGCGGGCGGGTATTGAGTCAGTTGTTCCAGAAGTCTGTGGCGCGACTCGCGACTGTCCAGAACACCTGCGTTGGCAACGCCAACGGGCAAATGGGGCGGCCAGACCTGTTGGTCGTCCAGCTCGATGGCCACCAGCAGGGCGCCGTCGCTTTTAGCAATCCCTGCGTCGCGCTGAACCTGATGCAGCATTGCGGGCTCGGCATCGTTGACGCCCAGGCGCTCGCTGCTTGGCATCAGCCTTTCGCGCAGCTCAAGGTAATCGGGCTGCTCCAAATCGAGCCGCAGGCCAGCGCGGCCGTTTTTCCAGCGCCACAGGCAAAGCGCGGCCAGCATCAGGCGCGGCAGGATGCCATAGACCAGCAGCACACCAACCAGCCACGCCGCCCAGGCCTGGCGAGCGTTTTCGATGCTCAATGCGCCGTCACCACTGGCTCGGATCATGGATTCGTCCGGCACGCTGAAGCCCAGCCAGGCCGGGATCGTACTCAGCGTCTGGGTCAGGCTGACGAACGTGTCGCTGCTCAGAATGGTGGTTTCCCAGACAAACCCGTAGCGCCGGGTCGACATCAGCATCAACAGCACCAGCAGCGCACTGAGCAGTGCGATCAGCCACAGGCTGTTGACCACCAGTCCCAAGACCCAGCGATTCAGGCGTTTGCGTTGCAGCAGCAGAATCAGCGCCGGTGCCAGTTGCGCGGCCTGAGCGTCGCGGGCGAGTTTTTCACTCAGCCATAACCAGAGTCGGCCAAGTCCACTGTTGTTGCGCCCGGCAAAAACCACACCCAGCGCCCAACTGATCAGCAGAATCAGATTCAAACCGAGCAGGCTGCCCAGCGCCCAGAACACATTGACCGGCGTCTGGCCGTCGCCCATGGCAGCGAAGGCCAGACCGGCGCCACTCATGATCGCCATTACGGCCAGTGCCATCAGAGCCAGTCGCGCGCCCTGTTTCCAGTGATGCAGCGCGGCAACCATGCCGTCGCGCTCCGCCAGCCACAAGGCACGGTGAGTGATGCGGGTCGTGAGGTCGCCTTCGCCAGCGCGTGCGCGGCGGTTGGCCTCCTGATCGTCGAGCGTCCCCGCTTGTTTTTCACGCAGGCGCACAGCTTCGGTCAGCCAGAGGGTATCGAGGGGTGTCAGCGCAGTCACACGGCGTCTCTTCAAGGAATTCAGCGGTGAGCATAACCGCTGTCATGGGACTGAGCACGGCGTGTAACAGTTCAGTGGCTTGCTGCGTGTGCTCTGATATCCTCGCTCGATGAATACTCATCTCCCCCTCAGCCTGATTGCCGCCCTTGGTGAAAACCGAGTGATCGGCGTCGACAATTCCATGCCCTGGCATTTGCCGGGGGACTTCAAATACTTCAAAGCGACGACCCTCGGCAAGCCGATCATCATGGGTCGCAAGACCTGGGACTCGCTGGGCCGTCCGCTGCCGGGGCGCCTGAATCTGGTGGTCAGCCGCCAGACAGACCTTCAGCTCGAGGGTGCCGAGGTTTTTGCTTCGCTGGACGCCGCTGTGGCACGTGCCCAGCAGTGGGCGCACGAGCAGGGCGTCGATGAAGTCATGCTGATAGGTGGTGCTCAGTTGTACACCCAGGGGCTGGCTCAGGCGGATCGTTTGTATCTGACGCGCGTGGCGTTGAGTCCAGAAGGCGATGCCTGGTTTCCCGAGTTCGATCAGGTGCAGTGGAAGCTGGTTTCCAACACTGAAAACCCCGCCGTCGAAGACAAGCCCGGCTACAACTTCGAAGTATGGGAACGGGCCTGAACCATCAGCGGTGATGCGGCAGCAAACAAAATGTCACAAAACTGTCGTTTTTTGTTTTGCTGTCGCGATCAATGGGGTAAATGACGTCTTCTGACGCCTCAAAGGTCGCTCGCGCACTTTCGCGTTCATAATATTTTGTTACGGTCTGACCCTTCGAATTTTTGAGAAGGGGACTTCGCTCATGAAACTCGCGCCAAAAATGCTGTTTGCTGCACTTTGTGTCGGGCTGGCCAGCCAGGCTTTCGCCGCCACCGAATTGAAGCATTGGCCCGAGCCCGCCGCGAAAGCACTCGATGCGATGATCGCCGCAAACGCCAACAAGGGTAACTACGCAGTCTTTGACATGGACAACACCAGCTACCGCTTCGACCTCGAAGAATCGCTGTTGCCGTACATGGAAAACAAAGGCCTGATCACCCGGGAGAAGCTTGATCCTTCCCTCAAACTGATGCCGTTCAAAGACACGGCCGAGCACAAGGAAAGCCTGTTCAGTTACTACTATCGCCTCTGCGAGGTTGACGACATGGTCTGCTATCCATGGGTCGCTCAGGTGTTTTCCGGTTTCACCCTGAAGGAACTCAAAGGCTACGTGGATGAGCTGATGGCGCTCGACAAGCCGATCCCTGCGACTTACTACGATGGCGATACCGTCAAGCAGATGAACGTCGAACCGCCCCGCGTGTTCACCGGGCAGACCGAGCTGTACAAGAAGCTGATGGAAAACGGCATCGACGTCTACGTGATGACCGCTGCCTCCGAAGAGCTGGTGCGTATGGTCGCCTCCGATCCCAAGTACGGCTACAACGTCAAGCCAGAGAACGTGATCGGCGTGTCGCTGCTGCTCAAGGACAGGAAAACCGGTGATCTGACCACGGCGCGCAAACAGATCACGGCTGGCAAATATGATGCGAAAAGCAACATGGGTCTGGAGCTGACGCCTTACTTATGGACACCTGCGACCTGGATGGCTGGCAAACAGGCGGCCATCCTGACCTACATCGATGAATGGAAAAAACCGGTGCTGGTGGGCGGTGATACCCCGACGAGCGACGGCTACATGCTGTTCCACAGCGTCGACGTCAGCAAAGGCGGCGTGCATTTGTGGATCAACCGCAAGGACAAATACATGACGCAGTTGAACGGCATGATGAAGAAGAACGCCGAAGCCCAGGCCAAGGAAGGATTGCCGGTGACTGCCGACAAGAACTGGGTGATCGTCAAACCGGACGAGATTCAGTGAGGAATACGATGCTGATCGTCCCCACGCTCTGCGCTCATCGTTATACACAAGTCCGCAAGACGCGCAAAACGGGGGCCTAA
>NZ_JARVSO010000064.1:0-33816 GCF_030209155.1 Pseudomonas sp. fls2-241-TYG-175
CCCGAATCAGCGCCAGGACTCAGCCTTCACCCACGTCGCGATCTGCGGTGTTCATACTATCGCGCTACAAAAGCACATCAGTACTGCTGCCTCTCCGGATAGCCAGATGATTTGTGTATAACGATGAGCGCGGAGCATGGGCACGACAGTGGCATGAGCACGATCATGCTGCTGCGCCTCAGGGCGCGTAAGGCTGTTCGCGCTTGTGCTGGGTCTTGGCGTAGGTGTCGCAGATGATTTTGAACGCCTCTTCGCGTACCGGCTGGCCGTGCAGGAAGGCGTCGATCTCGGCGTAGGTCACGCCGTGCGAAGCTTCGTCCGGTTTGCCGGGTGACAGGTCTTCCAGGTCTGCCGTCGGCACCTTCTCTACCAGTGATTCCGGTGCGCCGAAGTGGCGAGCGATGGCCCGTACCTGATGTTTCACCAAACCGCTGAGCGGTGCCAGATCGCACGCGCCGTCGCCGAACTTGGTGAAGAAACCCATCACCGCTTCCGCTGCATGGTCAGTCCCGATCACCAGACCCTGATAGGCACCGGCAATGGTGTATTGAGCGACCATGCGCATGCGCGCCTTGGTGTTGCCCAGCACGAAATCCACGGCGCTGGCAGGGTGCCCTTCGAACGCTTTCACTTCAGATGCGAGCGCCTTGACGCTGGGGCCGATGTTGACGGTATGGCGTTCGTCCGGCTCGATGAAGTCCACCGACGCCTGCGCTTCATGCTCGTCAGCCTGCACCATATAAGGCAGGCGCACGGCGACGAAGCGATAACTCGTGTCGCCGGTGCTCTCACGCAGTTCCTTGACGGCGCGCTGGGCCAGCAGGCCAGCAGTCAGCGAGTCGACGCCGCCACTGATGCCCAGCACCAGATTCTTGAGGCGGGCGTTCTGCAGGCACTGCTTGATGAAGTCGACGCGACGGGCGACTTCGGTTTCCAGAGCATTCTGGTCCGCGAACGGTGGCTGGACCTTGAGCTGTTCAGCAATCTGGCGCTGTACGGCGTGCATGATTCACTCCTCGTAGGTAGTCAAACTCAAACAGATTTATCAGAAGGCGGCAGGTCCGGCACCTTGAATACATGTCGCAGGTAGGCGACGAAGTTCGGATCCTTGCATTGCGCCTTGCCGGGCTCGTCGGAAATCTTTGCCACGGGCTGGCCGGCGCAGGCCGTCATTTTCAGCACCATGTTCATGGGGGCAATGCCGGGGATGTCCGCCGTCAGATTGGTGCCGATACCAAAACTGACATTGATGCGCCCGCGCAGTGCCCGGAAAATCTCCAGCGCCTTGGGCAGGTTCAGACCGTCCGAGAACACCAGCGTCTTGCTCATCGGATCGATGCCCAGTTTCTGGTAATGCAGGATGCATTTTTCGGCCCACTTCACCGGGTCGCCCGAGTCGTGCCGCAAGCCGTCGAACAGCTTGGCGAAGTACAGATCGAAATCGGTCAGGAATGCATCGGTGGTGATGCAGTCAGTCAGTGCGATGCCCAGCAGTCCGCGGTACTCGCGCACCCAGCAATCAAGCGCGGCAATCTGGCTGTCGATCAGGCGCGGCCCGAGTTGCTGATGGGCCATGATCCATTCATGGGCCATGGTGCCCAGCGGTTTGAGGTCAAGCTGACGCGCCAGATGCACATTGCTGGTGCCCACGAACTGTCCCGGGAAGTCATTCTTGAGCACGCCCAATACTTCTTCCTGGACGCGATACGAAAAACGCCGACGCGTACCGAAATCGGCGACCTTGAGCTCGGCCAGTTCATCCGGTGCGGCGTTGGTGCTCAGCCATTCGAACTTGTCGTAGAGCCGCTCGCGGGCCTGGCTGAGCAGGATCTTCGGGTAACGATGACGGTTGCGCACTTCGCTGACAATCGCCAGCAACGGCACTTCGAACATAATCACGTGCAACCACGGGCCATGCAGGCGAATGCACAGCTCGTCGTTCTCGATACTGGTCTTCACGTAACGGGTGTTAAAGCGGAACAGCCCCAGAAAGCGCAGAAAGTCGGGCTTCATGAACGTGATGCGTTCCATGAATGCCAAATGCTCGGGGCTCAGTGACAGCTCGCACAGCAGCTCGATCTGATGCCGTATTTCGTCCAGATAGGGCCGAAGGTCTTCACCGTTGCGGCAGCGAAACTCCCATTCCACGTCGACGTTGGGGTAGTTGTGCAGGACGGCTTGCATCATGGTGAGTTTGTAAAAATCGGTATCGAGCAGACTCTGCACGATGCGATTGGAGAAGGCGCTCTCGCTCATTGTTTCGGGTCTCCAGAGCAGCCGGTAAACATGGGGCTCGCGACTTCCTGTCCTGTTGCCACGGAAAGCTCACGGCCTGCTGGGTGGGCATTGTCGCCCTTAACTGGCCGGCTGATCCAACTGTTCGAGCATCCATTGCAGGAAAACCCTTATTTTGGGCACGTCGGCGGTGTGCTCCGGATAGGACAAGTAATAGGCATTGTTGGTGCTGGGCATTGCGAAATCCCATGCAATTACCAGCTTGCCTTCAGCCAGTTCTTCCTCCACCAGAAAGCGCGGCAGCAGCGCGACACCGCAGCCGACCTGGGCGGCGCGGATGCACATGTAGAAGGTTTCAAAACGCGGGCCGTGATAACTGTGATCGGTGTGATAGCCCTGACTTTCGAACCATTCATGCCAGGCCTGCGGGCGGAACGCGTTCTGCAGCAGGACCAGTTCGCTCAGTTGCCTCGGGTCGGTAAAGGGCGTTTCGGGCAGGCTGTCGGGCGAGCAGACCGGGATCAATTCTTCACCGAACAGCTTCACACTTTCTGCGCCAGGTATCGCAGCCTGACCGAAGTAGAACGAGACGTCGCAGCGGCCCTTGATCAAGTCATCCGACTCCTGCTCGTTGAGCAGGTCCAGATGGATATGCGGATGACGCAGGCGCCAGCCCTTTAGGCGCGGCACCAGCCATCGTGCACCAAAGGTCGAGGGCGTGGACACGCGCAGCACCTCCGTTTCCCCTCCATAGGAACGCAGGAAGTGCGTGGACATCTCGACCTGATTGAGGATCTTGCGCACCTCGGCCAGGTACAGCGAACCGGCGGGCGTCAACTGCAGCCTGCGTCGAACGCGCTGGAACAGCAGGTGCTGGACCAGCTCTTCAAGCTGCGCCACCTGCTTGCTCACCGCACTTTGGGTCAGGTTGAGCTCTTCTGCGGCGCGGGTGAAGCTCAAATGCCGGGTCACCGCCTCAAAACATTGCAGCGCAGCGATCGATGGCAGGTGACGTTTGTTAAGCATGAATGGGCTTCTCTTTTACAAGACGTGATGCATGAGTAATCGGAATGATATCTCGCCTAAAGGTCATTTGTTGCCCCGCTGAAGGCCGGTTATTACTACGTCGTTCGCACTACCGCAAAGGAGGGGCGCGATTTGCCTGCCGATTAAATAGGCATGAGGGCATTTTTCGCCAGATCCACTAGCCTCAAATGGTGCGTCTCGTAGCGTTTGCGCACCGGGCGTGTGCACTTCGGTGACGTACGTTGTTACAGGCGGGTTGCACGTCAGCCAATGTTCGGGTTGCTGTCCATCATCGTCCGGGTTGCTCTTTCATGAGGTGGGTTGCACCTTTTGCCATTAGAGCGGTTGCACGGCCTGTGGGCAACGAGATCAGGTCATTGAATGACAAGCCAAACGTGACATTTTCCGGAATAAAAAACTGATGGCACGTCCCTTGCTCTAGGCAAAGGCGTAGTCGCAGTGCCAATTAAAAAAACCAGGAGCACCACTCATGTCGCATACGTTTTACAGGAAAGGCTTTCTGACAATCGCAGTCGCTACTGCATTGGGCGTGTCT
This sequence comes from Pseudomonas sp. fls2-241-TYG-175, assembly GCF_030209155.1. Taxonomy (NCBI): domain Bacteria; kingdom Pseudomonadati; phylum Pseudomonadota; class Gammaproteobacteria; order Pseudomonadales; family Pseudomonadaceae; genus Pseudomonas; species Pseudomonas sp. fls2-241-TYG-175. Next base: position 3,818 of record NZ_JARVSO010000064.1, read on the forward strand.
TCGTTGGCGCAGGCTGACGTGAAAATTGGCGTGGCGGGTCCAATGACCGGTGCCAACGCATCGTTCGGTCAGCAGTACATGAAGGGTGCGCAGGCTGCGGCTGATGCCATCAATGCCGCAGGCGGTGTGAATGGGGAGAAGATCGTCCTGGTCGCGGGCGACGATGCCTGTGAACCCAAGCAGGCCGTGGCCGTTGCCAACCGTCTTGTGGATCAGGAAAAGGTAGTGGGCGTTGTCGGCCATTTCTGCTCGTCTTCCACCATTCCGGCTTCCGAGATCTACAGTGATGCGGGCGTCATCGCTATCACTCCTGGCTCCACCAACCCGCAGGTCACCGAGCGTGGCCTTAAAGAGATGTTCCGCATGTGTGGCCGTGACGACCAGCAGGGTGTCGTCGCCGGTGATTACATCGTGGATGTCCTGAAGGGCAAGAAAGTCGCGGTCATCCACGACAAGGACACCTATGGCCAGGGCCTGGCCGATGCCACACAGACGCAACTGAAAAAGCGCGGCGTGACACCGGTCCTGTATGAAGGCTTGACCCGTGGCGAGAAGGATTTCAGCGCGCTGGTCACCAAGATCCGCTCGACCGGTGCCGATGTGGTCTACTTCGGCGGCCTGCACCCTGAAGCCGGTCCACTGGTTCGTCAAATGCGCGAGCAGGGCCTGAAGGATGTCCGGTTCATGTCCGATGACGGTGTCGTGACCGACGAACTGGTGACCACCGCAGGCGGCGCACAGTACGTCGATGGCGTGTACATGACCTTCGGCGCCGACCCTCGCATGCTGCCAGACAGCAAGGCGGTCGTGGACCAGTTCCGCAAATCCGGCTACGAGCCTGAAGGCTACACCCTGTACGCCTATGCTTCCGTTCAGACGCTGGCGGCTGGCTTCAATGGTGCCAAGTCCACCAAGGGCGACAAGGCAGCCGAATGGCTCAAGAATCATCCGGTCAAGACCGTCATGGGCGAAAAGGCCTGGGACAGCAAGGGTGACCTGAAGGTCTCCGACTACGTGGTGTACCAGTGGGACAAGGACGGTAAGTACCACCAGCTTGAAAAACAGAAATAAGACGGACGTGTGTCGACCGTGCTCGCTCCAGGTGAGCACGGGCTGACAAATGGATGGGCTCGCCCATGAGCGGGCCTGCATTTTCTGTTGCTTTCGGACCCGTTCGCCGCGCCTCACGAGGGCCCGGCGGACGGAATGCTGAGCTGCCTTTCAAGTGTGTGAGCGTGCGTGATGGACGGTATCTTCCTGCAGCAAATGATCAACGGACTGACACTCGGGTCGGTCTACGGTCTTATAGCCATCGGCTACACGATGGTTTACGGCATCATCGGCATGATCAACTTCGCCCACGGCGACGTGTACATGATTTCCGCCTACCTGGCCGCGATCGGCCTGGCGGTACTGTCTTTCTTTGGACTGGAATCCTTTCCATTCCTGATCCTCGGGACGCTGATCTTCACCATCGTGGTGACCGGCGTTTACGGGTTCGTGATCGAGCGTGTGGCCTACAAGCCGCTGCGCAACTCGACCCGGCTGGCACCGCTGATCAGCGCCATCGGTATTTCGCTGATTCTGCAGAACTACGCGCAGATCAGTCAGGGCGCACGGCAGCAGGGCGTCCCGACGCTGCTTGAAGGCGCCTGGCGTTTCGAGATCGGCACCGGCTTCGTGCAGATCTCCTACACCAAGATCTTCATCCTCATTGCCGCCTTTGTCGGCATGGGCGTGCTGACCTACATCATCAAGTACACCAAGCTGGGCCGCATGTGCCGCGCGACCCAGCAGGACCGCAAGATGGCGTCGATCCTTGGGATCAACACCGACCGGGTCATCTCCTACGTGTTCATCATCGGTGCGGCCATGGCGGCACTGGCGGGCGTGCTGATCACCATGAACTACGGCACGTTCGACTTCTACGCAGGCTTCGTGATCGGCATCAAGGCGTTCACTGCCGCCGTATTGGGCGGGATCGGCTCACTGCCTGGCGCGATGCTTGGCGGTTTGATTCTGGGGGTTGCCGAGTCGCAGTTCTCCGGTCTGATCAACTCCGACTACAAAGACGTGTTCAGTTTCGGCCTGCTGGTATTGATCCTGATTTTCCGTCCCCAAGGCCTGCTGGGTCGCCCACTCGTGGCGAAGGTATAAGTATGTCCGCTCCTATCGCTAAACCTGTTGATATCAAGAAAAGCCTGATCGACGCCGTGGTGGCCGGATTGCTGGCGCTGATCGTGTTCGGTCCTATCGTCGGCATCGTGCTCGATGGCTACAGCTTCAACCTGCAGCCGACCCGTGTGGCCTGGCTGGTGGCAATCGTCATGCTCGGACGCTTTCTGATGAGTCTGTTTCTGCAGACGCCCAGGGGCGTGCGTATCTCCCAGAGCTTCGAGAGTTCGGGGTCGGGCGTGCACGTGCTCAAACCCGATCACAAGTCGAGCCTGTACTGGATCATTCCGGTGCTGATCGTGATCGCCATCGTGTTTCCGATTTTCGCCAACAAATACCTGCTGACCGTGGTCATTCTCGGGCTGATCTATGTGTTGTTGGGGCTGGGCCTGAACATCGTGGTCGGCCTGGCCGGGCTGCTCGATCTGGGCTATGTGGCGTTCTATGCCATCGGTGCCTACGGCCTTGCGCTGGGCTACCAGTATCTCGGACTGGGATTCTGGTCGGCGTTGCCACTGGCGGCCATTGCGGCGGCGCTGGCGGGCTGCATTCTGGGCTTTCCGGTGCTGCGCATGCATGGCGACTATCTGGCCATCGTGACGCTGGGCTTTGGCGAGATCATCCGTCTGGTGCTCAACAACTGGCTGTCGTTCACTGGCGGCCCGAACGGTGTGCCGGTGCCCTCGCCAACGTTTTTCGGCCTGGAGTTCGGCCGGCGTGCGAAGGACGGCGGAGTGCCGATCCATGAGTACTTCGGCTTCGATTACAACCCGGACCTGAAATTCCTGTTCATCTACACCGTGCTGTTCCTCGTGGTGCTGGCCGTGCTGTTCGTCAAGCATCGCCTGACGCGCATGCCGATTGGCCGTGCCTGGGAAGCGCTGCGTGAAGACGAAATCGCCTGCCGCTCGATGGGCCTCAACCACGTGCTGGTCAAGCTGTCGGCTTTCACCATTGGTGCGTCAACGGCAGGTCTTGCGGGTGTGTTTTTCGCAAGCTATCAGGGCTTCGTCAACCCGACCTCGTTCACCTTCTTCGAATCGGCGCTGATTCTGGCCATCGTGGTGCTCGGCGGTATGGGATCGACGGTAGGTGTGGTGATCGCAGCCTTCGTGTTGACCGTTGCGCCTGAACTGCTGCGCAGCTTCTCTGAGTATCGCGTGCTGCTGTTCGGGATTCTGATGGTATTGATGATGATCTGGCGGCCACGCGGCCTGATCCGCATCAGCCGCACTGGTGTGGTTCCGCGCAAGGGTGCGCTGGTCAAGGAAGGAGCCACGCAATGAGCAATGAAGTGATTCTTTCCGTCGAACACCTGATGATGCATTTCGGCGGCATCAAGGCCCTCAGCGACGTGAGCCTCAAGGTTCGCCGCAACTCGATCTTCGCCCTGATCGGCCCCAACGGCGCGGGCAAGACCACGGTCTTCAACTGCCTGACCGGTTTCTACAAGGCCACTGGCGGGCGTATCGAGCTGCATACCCGTGGCAAGACCACCAACGTCATCAAGCTGCTGGGCGAGCCGTTCAAGGGCAGCGACTTCGTGTCGCCGACAAGCTTCCTGAGCCGCGTGTACTACAAGATGTTCGGCGGCACCCACCTGGTCAACCGGGCGGGTCTGGCGCGGACGTTCCAGAACATTCGCCTGTTCAAGGAAATGTCGGTGGTCGAAAACCTGCTGGTCGCCCAGCACATGTGGGTCAATCGCAGCCTGATCAGCGGGATCCTCAATACTCGCGGCTACCGCAAGGCCGAGGAAGACGCACTCAACACCGCGTTCTACTGGCTTGAAGTCGTGGATCTGGTGGATTGCGCCAACCGTCTGGCCGGTGAGTTGTCCTACGGGCAGCAACGCCGTCTGGAAATCGCCCGGGCGATGTGCACGCGTCCGCAGGTGATCTGCCTGGATGAACCCGCCGCAGGCCTCAACCCGCAGGAAACCGAAGCCCTGAGCGGCATGATCCGTCTGCTGCGCGATGAGCATGACATGACCATCGTGCTTATCGAGCATGACATGGGCATGGTGATGGGTATCTCCGATGACATTGTGGTGCTTGACCACGGCAACGTGATTGCCGCGGGCGGACCGGAGCAGATCCGCAACGATCCGAAAGTGATCGCCGCGTACCTGGGCGCTGATGAAGAGGAATTGGTATGAGCAAGCCGATCCTCGAACTGAAAGAGATCGATGTGTTTTACGGGCCGATTCAGGCCCTCAAGAAGGTCTCGCTGCATATCGACGAGGGCGAGACGGTCAGCCTGATCGGCTCCAATGGGGCGGGCAAGTCCACGCTGCTGATGTCGATTTTCGGTCAACCGCGTGCGGCCAGCGGGCAGATCATCTATCAGGGCACCGACATCACTCAGAAGTCGTCGCACTACATTGCCTCCAACGGCATTGCGCAGTCGCCGGAAGGACGGCGGGTGTTCCCCGACATGTCGGTCGAGGAAAACCTGATGATGGGCACCATCCCGATTGGCGACAAACACTCGGCTGAAGACATGCAGCGCATGTTCGACCTGTTTCCGCGCCTCAAGGAGCGTCGTAACCAGCGCGCCATGACCATGTCCGGTGGCGAGCAGCAAATGCTGGCCATCGCCCGTGCCCTGATGAGCCGTCCGAAGTTGCTGCTGCTCGACGAGCCGAGCCTGGGCCTGGCGCCAATCATCGTGAAGCAGATCTTCGCCACCCTGCGTGAACTGGCTGCGACCGGCATGACGATCTTTCTGGTCGAGCAGAACGCCAACCATGCGCTGAAGCTGTCTGACCGCGCCTATGTGATGGTCAACGGCGAGATCCGCCTGTCCGGCACCGGACAGGAATTGCTGGTCAATGAGGAGGTCAGGAACGCCTATCTGGGCGGTCACTGACGGTCTGGCAACTCGTGCTGTTTCAACCGTGCGCCCCGGGTGTTTTGCACTCGGGGCGTCGCTTTTCAGAATTGTGGAAAACAATTTTGACGGACCTTGGAAGTGCGACATAAAACCGCTGCAAACGGTTGTTTTGTCACGCTTTCGACTTGTTCAGGATTACTGTGGATCCGACTGTTAATAACTTGGGAGTATTTAGCTGCAGGCCTTTATGCATAAGGGTTACAGCGAAGTGTTCAAAAATCGTACAGGCGGTTTTCAGCTTTCATTCGGGCCGTTTGTCAACTGTCTGAAGGCTGGTTGTTCATACAGTTTATCCGCCTGTTCAACCTGTGGATAACTCTGTGGGCAAGCGTTGGAAAGAGTGGGGTAGGCGGCACGGATGCTGGGCTGTAGGCCATCATCCGTTCACACGACCGTCATCATTCGTTTGCCCTGCTGATCAAAGTCAAGGAAAAAACTTTGCATGCCTTGCTACAGGCCCCGGTCTGCGGGTGATGCAGCGTTTCAGAGTTGCCCCCGGATTTTGTGGGTCTGACTGTGGATAACGTGGGCAAAACTGCCTGCAGGCCTTGCTGCGTATGGCTTTGCTTGAGGTGTGTGTTTTTTGTACAGCTGATTGGCCTGGTCGCGGGATTTATCCCCAGGCTTGATCCAGAGCATTCGTGACGGGCATGCTTCCTTTTTCGCTTTATTTATTAACAGGCTGCGCCGCTTTAACGAGCAACAGGCTGCGCCATGTCAGGAGAAAGAGATGACTTCCACCGTATTCATTACAGGCGCCACTTCCGGGTTTGGCGAGGCGTGCGCGCGTCGTTTCGCTGAAGCTGGCTGGTCGCTGGTGCTGACCGGCCGCCGCAAGGACCGCCTGGACGCGCTGAGCGCCGAGTTGTCGAAGCAGACCAGGGTTCACACGCTGGTGCTGGACGTGCGTGACCGTGCGGCCATGGAAAGCGCTATCGCCGAGCTGCCGGAAGAGTTCGCCACAATTCAGGGCCTGATCAACAACGCAGGTCTGGCGCTGGGCATTGATCCTGCGCCCAAGTGCGATCTGGATGATTGGGACACCATGATCGACACCAACGTCAAAGGCCTGGTCTACACCACACGCCTGCTGCTGCCGCGCCTGATCGCACATGGCCGCGGTGCCAGCATCGTCAACCTGGGCTCGGTGGCCGGTAACTACCCGTATCCGGGCGGCAACGTGTATGGCGGCACCAAGGCGTTCGTCGGGCAGTTCTCGCTCAACCTGCGCAATGACCTCGTCGGAACAGGCGTGCGAGTCACCAATCTGGAGCCAGGTTTGTGCGAAAGCGAGTTCTCGCTGGTACGTTTCGGCGGTGATCAGGCCAAATACGATGCGACCTACGCGGGTGCAGAGCCGATCCAGCCGCAGGACATTGCCGATACGATCTTCTGGATCATGAACACACCGGCCCACGTCAACATCAACAGTCTGGAATTGATGCCGGTCAGCCAGACCTGGGCGGGCTTCGCGATCGACCGCAATCGCGGCTGATCAGTCTTTCTCGGGCGTGGGCGGCGGGAAGGCCGTGACAAAGCGGTTTTCCAGATAGTCCGCCAGCCCGATGTAGCAGGTAGCCAGATGGTAGGGTGTGGTCGATGGCATGTCGCTGCGGCTCACCGTGCCATCGGTGTCGACACACTCGTTCCAGCCGGTCGCATGCAGAAAGCGCTGTTCGAAGTCGAGCAGTTGCTGGCTGAGCGCTGACTCGCACTCCGGCCGCAAGGCCATCGCCCGCAAGTACTCAGCCTGCGCCCAGATGCGCTGGGTGCTGTCCTGCACCTTGCCATCCAGCGTCAGCGTTGCGGTGACAGCTCCGTTCTGTGGATCCACGCCTTGTGCCTGCGCATGGGCGAACGCACGGGTCATGGAGTCATGCAACGGCCTGCCGTGCATCTCGGGTGACGATTCGAGCAGGAAGAACCATTCGAACTGATGCCCCGGTTCATACCAGTTATCCACAGCGCCCAACGGCTTCTCGAGCATGACGCCCGTGGTTTTATCCACAAAGCGCTGCTGCATGTTGACGGCCAGCGCGTCCATCGCCGCCTGCGTCGCCGGGTCGGCACGCACCGACAGCGTGGCCAGAAAGGCTTCTGCCAGGTGCATCAACGGGTTCTGTAAAGGGCCGGTGCCGAGCGTTGACCAGCCTTCATCCAGTTGCGCTTCGTACAAGCCGTTTCCGTCGGCAAAGCGCTCGGCAACGACGTTGAGCGCTGCGTTGAGCACGGACTCCGCAAGCGGATCCTTCGACTTCGCCCAGTAATGGGCGCAGGCGAAGATGATGAAGGCGTGGGTGTACAGATCCTTGCGACGGTCCAGCGGTTTGCCCTGTGGGTCGATGCTGTAAAACCAGCCGCCATGCTCGCCGTCGTGGAAGTGCTGCTGCAACGAGCGGAACAGTGCACCGGCGCGTACAGCAGCGTCCGGTATCTCGTCGTGATCGATCAGGCTGGAAAACAGAAACAGCTGCCGCGCGCAGGCCATGGCCCGATAGCGTTGGGGTGGCAGCGGTTGATGGTTGGCATCCAGGGCTTCATACGGCAGCGCCAGTTGCGCATTCCAGCCGGGGCCTTGCCAGAGCGGCACGATCACCTTCAGGAAGTGCGCCTGCAAGGCAGCGAAGACCGAGGTCATGTCAGGCGTGGGGGCGGAGCTGGAAGCATGGGGCATCGGCTGTCGTCGCGGCTGTATCGAGATGCGCGACATGTTAGCAGGATTGCCGGGCAAGTCTCGATGGGCCTTGTTATCGCTTCAAGCATCGCACTCATGGTTATCCACAAGCCTTTCTGGATAAATGCAAACCTTGTGGGAGGCCCCACCACGTCTTCGACGTAGCGCTATCGCGCAGCAAACTTAGTGGGAGCGGACTTGTCCGCGAATGCAGTATTTCAGCCACTGCATATGCGTCGGATGTACTGGCCTTTTCGCGGACAAGTCCGCTCCCACAAAATCGAGTTCCTTCAGTGGGTTACAGGTTGTTTGATAAGAGGCGGCTTGCCGGCGATGCGTTTTTTCAGTTGGCCCATCACTACCAGACCCGACGCTATCGCCGGCAAGCCGCCTCCCACGGAATGTGTATTTAGCCTGCCAGCAACCAGACGCCTGTCGCGGCAGACGCGGCACCGGCCAGGCGCACCAGCGGCGCTGCGGCTTGCGGCAGTACGCGAACGACCGCGTAGCCAACGGCGTGCAGGGCTGCGGTGGCGGCAACGAAACCTGCTGCGTAGGCCCACGGGCTGGACATTTCCGGCAACTCAAGGCCATGCGCCACGCCGTGGAACAGTGCGAACATCGCGGTCGCTGCAACAGCCAGAGCCAGGGGCGGGCGAACGGCCAGTGCCACGGCCAGACCCAGCGCCAATACCGACGCCGCAATGCCGCTTTCCAGTGCCGGCAGGTTCAAACCCTCAAAACCCAGTACACCGCCGATCAGCATGGTGCCGACGAAGGTGCAAGGCAGAGCCCAGCGTGCGGAGCCTTGTTGCTGTGCGGCCCACAGACCGACGGCGAGCATCGCCAGCAAGTGATCCAGACCGCCAATCGGGTGGCTGATACCCGCAATAAGGCCGTTGTCGCCGTGGCCGGGATGCGCCAGCGCCAGGGTCGGGATCAGCAGGAGGGCGAGGGCGCCGAGGACTTTTTTGTAGTTCATCGAGGGTTTCCTTGTCGTGGGATCAGGCGGCCGCGTTCAGCAGGCCCTGGCGTTCAATGAAGGCAATGATCTGTTCCAGACCCTGGCCGGTTTTCTGGTTGCTGAAGACGAACGGCTTTTCACCACGCATCCGGCGGGTGTCGCTGTCCATCATCTCCAGCGAGGCGCCTACCAGCGGGGCGAGGTCGATCTTGTTGATCACCAGCAGATCCGATTTGCAGATGCCCGGACCGCCCTTGCGTGGCAGCTTGTCGCCTGCCGACACGTCGATCACGTAGATGGTCAGGTCGGACAGCTCCGGACTGAAGGTGGCGGACAGGTTGTCGCCACCGGATTCGACGATGATCAGATCCAGACCTTCGAAGCGGCGGTTGAGTTGGTCAACGGCTTCCAGATTGATCGAGGCGTCTTCACGAATTGCAGTATGCGGGCAGCCCCCGGTTTCCACGCCGATGATGCGCTCGGGCGCCAAGGCCTCGTTACGCACCAGAAAGTCGGCGTCTTCGCGGGTGTAGATATCGTTGGTCACGACCGCGAGGTTATAGCGGTCACGCAACGCCAGACACAGCGCCAGGGTCAGGGCCGTCTTGCCGGAGCCGACCGGGCCACCAATGCCGACGCGCAGGGGTTGGCTGTTCATTGAGTTCTCCAGAGGTACTTATCAGGACCGGAATAACCGGCTGTATTGACGTTCGTGGGCCATGCTCGCCAGTGACAGGCCAAAGGCCGCACTGCCGCAATGGCGGATATCCTGTTCAGTGGCACTGGCCTGCGCCTGCTGCAACAGTGGCAGCAGCTCGCTGGTCAGGCGTTGTGCAGCCTGCTGGCCGAGCGGCAGTGTCTTCATCAGCACCGCCAGCTGGTTTTCCAGCCAGCTCCAGAGCCAAGCGGCCAAGGCATCCTGCGGGCTGATCTGCCAGGCACGGGCGGCCAGCGCCCAGCCGAGTGCCAGATGCGGCTCGGTTGTCTGTTCCAGAAAGCCCCGCGCGCAGCGGTCCAGCTCCGGCAGGCCGTTGAGCAGCTGTTGCAGGGAATAACCCATCTGCCGGCTTTCCAGATGCAGTTCGCGGGTTTCCCGGCTGGCGCGATGTTGCTCGCTGAGTTGCAGCAATTGCCCCCAGTCTTCGTCCGCCGCCGCCTGGCAGTGCGCCAGCAGGAGCGGCGCTTCAAAGCGCGCCAGGTTGAGCAACAACTGATCGCCGATCCAGCGAGCGGCTGTCGGTGGATTGGTCACGATGGACTGTTCCACCGCCATCTCCAGACCCTGGGAATAGCTGTAGCCGCCAATCGGCAACTGCGGACTGGCCAGGCGCAAAAGCGCCCAGGCGCTGTTCACGGGCGCACGCCGAACTGGTGCAGACGAGGTGGATAGTTGAAATCCTCTTCGCCAGCGCGCGAATGATGGTGCCCGCCGCCATAGGCACCATGTTCCGGCTGGAACGGCGCTTCGATGGTTTCGGTGGTCGCCCCCAGTTGATCAAGCATGGCCTTGAGTACGTAGTCGTCGAGCAGTCGTAGCCAACCGTCGCCGACTTGCAGGGCCACGTGGCGATTGCCCAGGTGATAGGCCGCGCGGGTCAGTTCGAAAGTGCTGCTGCAGGTCACGTGCATCAGTTTTTCGGGGCGGGCGCAGACGCGGACGATGCGACCATCCTCGGCCTGGAGAAACTCGCCATCGCGCAGGGGTGATTGTCCGCGTTGCAGGAACAGCCCCACGTCTTCGTTTTCTGCACTGAAGCAGCGCAGACGGCTCTTGCTGCGCGCCTCGAAATTCAAGTGCAACTCGGCGGCCCATTCGGCCTGAGGTTCGATTCGGTTGTGAATCACCAGCATCAGATAGCTTCCAGCCAATTGCGATGCCTCAAAGCAGAGCAAGGGGCTTGCCAACAGTGCAGGGAGTGGGAAATGGCTGACGGAACGGGATTATCGATTGAATGACGTGTGCTTTTTTGGTGCGTTAAATAGCGGGTGATTCAATGTGGTGCAATCGAGTGGGGTGATAAGTCCGGCCATATGCGTTCCAGCAAGTACGCCGGGACGCAGAGCGTCCTGGGAGGCATTCCCACGCGGTGGCGTGAGGAACGATCATCATCCCAAGCTTATTGATCACTCATGACTGCCCAGACCCCGCCAGTGCCGTGCGCCGATGAAGATGAAGCGCAGCTGCTGGGTAATCTTGGCTTGTGGCGTAAGGTGCGGTGCGAGCGAAGCGGGCGGAGGGTCGATCAGTTCGGGTAGCATGGCGAACACGCTTTTGACGACAAGATCGGCGATGATCGACAGCGATTCGGCGTTCAAATGCTTCCATTTTGGCATTTTGGCCAGGTCGGCGGTCAGGTCGGCGCTGATGCCTTCGCGCAAGGCGCCCAGTGCCTGACGGACCTTGAGCGAGCCGCCGTACTGTTCCCGCGCCAGAAACAGGAACTGCGAGCGGTTGGCGGCCACACGTTCCAGAAAGATCTTTACCGACGCACGAATCAGCCCGCCCATGGCGAATTCGTTGTGCCGCACCAGGCGGATGGTTTCACGAAAGGTCTGACCGACTTCGCTGACCAGCACCAGACCCAACTGGTCCATGTCTTCGAAGTGGCGATAGAAGCCGGTCGGCACAATGCCTGCCGTGCGGGCGACTTCGCGCAGGCTGAGGCTGCCGAAACCGCGCCCGCTCTCCATCAACTGGTGGGCGGCGTCCAGCAGGGCTCTTCGGGTCTGTTGTTTCTGTTCGGCGCGGGGCAGCATGGCTCAAACGATTCTGGATAAACACTGCATCGCACTTTAACAAATGCGCTTTGCCTGCGTCGAAAGGCTTTTTTCAAATGGCCGGCGTGATCAGACTCGCTGATATTGCTGCACCAGACGATCTGGACCGTTTTCAGCCAGACGCTGCTCACGATCCTGCTCCGGGGCGGCGAAGGCATTGGCGGCGAAGATGGACAGAAACAGACTGAGTAATAGATGGGGTTTCATGGCTGTGCTCCTCGAAAGAGCGGAAGATGGTGTAGGCGTGCACTATGACGCCGGGCCTGTGTGTAAAGAAGTTCATAAAGATGATGGTGGGAATCAACCAAAATGATTGAGTCCTGCCGGTGGTCTTTTAAAGGCTGTTGGCTTATTTGCCCAAGCCGATCAAACCCTCGACGTTTTTGTCAGTCGAACGGGCATGTCGTATTCAGTGCACCAAGGCAGGGGCACTGTTTTCTGGAGAGTCATGCATGACGCGCAGCCGTAGGATTTTCGCGTGGACAGGTGCCACTTTGCTGGTGGTGCTGGCCGTGTTGGTCATTGTGATTGTCACTTTCGACTGGAACCGCATCAAACCCACCCTCAATGAAAAAGTCAGCGAAGCGCTGCATCGCCCGTTCGCCATCAACGGCAACCTGGACGTGCGCTGGTCGCGCGAGCCTGAGCTGGGTGGCTGGCGCGCATGGGTGCCCTCACCGCATTTCGTGGCGGAAGACCTGACACTGGGCAATCCGGAGTGGTCGAAACAGCCGCAGATGGTCACGCTCAAGCAGGTGGAATTTCGCCTGTCGCTGCTGCCACTGCTGGCGCAGCACGTGGTCATTCCGCGCATTGACCTGACCGGGCCTGAAGCGAAGCTGGAGCGCCTGGCCGACGGTCGTGCCAACTGGATGTTCGACCTGCCCAAATCCGACCCCAATGCCGAGCCGACCAAATGGGAAGTGGACATCGGTGCGATCAAGTTCGACAAGGGCCTGGTGGGCTTCAACGATCAGACCCTGAACACCCAGCTGGACGTGGTGATCGACATGCTCGGCAAGCCGATTCCGTTTGGCGAAATCGTTGGCAGCAAGGAAGCGAAGAAGGCCCAGGACAAAGGCGCCGTGCCTCAGGACTACGCGTTTGGTCTGGCCGTCAAAGGTCAGTACCATGGCCAGCAACTCAACGGCACTGGCAAGATCGGTGGCCTGTTGGCATTGAAGGACGCCGCTCAGCCATTTCCGGTGCAGGCCGATGTGAAGGTGGGCGATACCCATGTGGTGATCGCCGGAACCGTGACCGACCCGCAGAACCTTGGTGCGCTGGACCTGCGCCTGAAACTGTCGGGTGCCAGCCTGAGCAATCTTTATCCGCTGACAGGTGTCACGCTGCCAGACTCGCCCGCCTATTCAACGGACGGCCGCCTGATCGCCAAACTGCATGACCCGGCAGGCGCCAGTTTCAGTTACGAGAAATTCAACGGCAAGATCGGCAAAAGCGATATCCACGGTGACCTGGGCTATGTCGCCAGCCAGCCACGGCCCAAGCTGACGGGTGTATTGGTGTCCGATCAACTGCTGTTCAGTGATCTGGCCCCGCTCATCGGTGCCGACTCCAACGCGGCGCAGAAAAAGCGTGGCGGTGAGAGCAAGCAGCCTTCGGGCAAGGTACTGCCGGTCGAGGAGTTCCAGACCGACCGTTGGCGCGCGATGGATGCGGACGTCGAGTTCACCGGCAAACGCATCGTCCAGAGCCCGGACCTGCCATTCACTGACCTATATACGCATCTGATTCTGAACGACGGCCAGCTCAGTCTGGAGCCACTGCGCTTCGGCGTGGCGGGCGGCAAGCTGGACGCGGACATTCGCCTTGATGGACGTGACAAGCCGCTGCTGGGCCGGGCGAAGCTGTCGGCGCGCAACTTCAAACTCAAGCAATTGTTCCCGACGTTCGAGCCGATGAAGACCAGCTTTGGTGAGCTGAACGGCGATGCGGATATCACGGGGCGCGGCAATTCGATTGCGGCGCTGCTCGGTACGGCCAATGGCGAAATGAAAATGCTGGTCAACGACGGCGCGATCAGCCGTGGCCTGATGGAAATCGCTGGGCTCAACGTGGGCAACTACGTGGTCGGTAAACTGTTTGGCGACAAGGACGTGAAGATCAACTGCGCTGCGTCCGATTTCGGCATCAAGGACGGTCTGGCGACCAGTCGGCTGTTCGTCTTCGATACCGAGAATGCGATCATCTACATCAGCGGCACGGCCAACATGAAGACCGAGCAACTGGACCTGCAGATCAACCCAGAGTCCAAAGGCTTTCGCGTGTTCTCCCTGCGCTCGCCGCTGTACGTCAACGGCCCGTTCGCCCGGCCCAATGCGGGCGTGCAGTCCGGTCCGCTGTTGCTGCGTGGCGCAGGGATGGTCCTGCTGGGTGCGACCATCGGGCCTGCGGCCGGGTTGCTGGCGCTGGTCGCGACGGGCGACAGTGAGCCGAACCAGTGTGGTCCGTTGCTCGAGCAGATGCGCTCAGGTAAAGCGCCGAAGACCGTCAAGTAAGCGTCAGCATCGGGCTTGATCGTCAACCCTTTGCTGATCGTTCTCACGCACTGCGTGATAACGCCTCTCAGGACGCTCGGCGTCCGACCGTGATGTGACGCAGAGCGTCAAGGGCTGCATACCCACGCGGAGCATGGGCACGATCGTCAACCCTGCGATGATCGTTCCCACGCTCCAGCGTGGTAACGCCTCTCAGGACGCTCCGCGTCCGGCCGTGAGGTGACGCAGAGCGTCACGGACTGCATACCCACGCGGCATGGGTACGATCAGTGATCGGTCCTCACGCTCCGCAGCGAACAAACAAACGCCCATAAAAAAGCCAGGATAACTATCCTGGCTTTTGCTTTCAGTCCCGAATCACAGGTCGTTCAGGATGTCCGCCATGTCGTCGGCGTGCTCTTCTTCCTGCGCGAGGATTTCTTCGAAGATGCGACGGGTAGTCGGGTCGGTGTCACCGATGTACTGGATGATTTCACGGTAGCTATCGACCGCAATGCGCTCGGCAACCAGGTCTTCGTAAACCATTTCCTTGAGCGTGTTGCCTGCCACGTACTGTGCGTGGGAGTTCTTCGACAGGGTGTCGGGGTTGAACTCAGGCTCGCCGCCGAGTTGCACGATACGCTCGGCCAGCTTGTCGGCGTGCTCGGCTTCCTGCTGCGCGTGCTCCAGAAACTCGGAAGCCGCAACGCTGGCCTTCAGGCCGGTCGCCATGTAGTAGTGACGCTTGTAGCGCAGTACGCAGACCAGCTCGGTGGCCAGCGACTCATTGAGCAGGCGCAGGACCGTCTCACGATCAGCGTTGTAGCCTTCAGTGACCGCACCATTCTCAACGTTCTGGCGCGCACGCTGGCGCAAGCTGCTTACATCGGATAGCTGTGGTGCAGAAATCATGGGTTATCTCCAGGTTCATCAGGTTTTGTGTGTCTCGCTCTGTGTGTTGCCCGGCAAGATCATCAAGGGTTGTGAGTGATGAACGGCGAGAAAGTTTTATCGGATTTTTCAGGTTTCACGCTTTGCTGAACGCGTAAAAAATATAAGAAACGAGCGCGCACCCCTGCGGTCCCAACCTTGAGACCTATTCAATCGTGGAGATTCACATGCTCAAGTTTCTGGGAAGCACCGTCGGCATCATTTTTCTGATCGGCCTGATCGTGGTGATTGCGTTGTTCAAGCTGGTGTTCTGACGTTTGTACAAATAACGTCCATAAAAAAGCCCGATGCATCACGCATCGGGCTTTTTCGTTTCAGATCGGTATTACATCGCGCGTTCGTTCGCTTCGCGCTGTTCGCACGTCATGAAACCTTTGTTGGTTACGCGACCGTCGCTGTTGAAGCTGACGTGGTAGACCTGTTTGTGACCGTCTTTGGCCATGACGTAGTTGTTGCATGTGCCGGTATTGACCTTGCGATCAATGGTCGACGACGGCTCACCGCCGATGGTCAGGACCTGCTGGCGGGTCATGCCGTTCTCGACCTGCTTGACCAGTGGTTCGTTGCGGTAGGTGACGTAGTCCACCGGGTTCTGCACGGTTGTGTTGCTGCAGCCAGCCAATGCCGCCAGTGCAAAGGTTGCTGCGAGGATTTTGTTGTACATCTTTATTGCTCCACATGTCAGAGCCGGTCTTGGCCCGTTGCAGCTTGGAGCAAGGGAAGGGCGCAAGAGTTCGAAAAAAAGATGGCGATTAGGCAGTACCTCTGGTGGTCATGTTGTTCTGCCTTCTCAAAAAAACACCGCTAAGGTTGAAAAGGCTTAATCAACTCGTTTCAGCACAAGGAGATCAACATGGCGCAAGAACAGGCGACGCGTTATCCATTGTTGCTGGTACCAGGCTTGTTAGGGTTTGTGCGGTTAGTGGTGTATCCCTACTGGTTCGGCATCGTGAAAGCGCTTGAACGCGGCGGAGCGACAGTCATACCGGTCATGGTGTCCGGGGTCAATTCGACCGAGATACGCGGTGAGCAGTTGCTCAAGGTCATCGAGCAGACGGTTCGGGAGACCGGAGTGGCCAAGGTCAACCTGATCGGCCACAGCCAGGGAGCGCTGACCGTACGTTACGTGGCAGCCAGGCGCCCCGATCTGGTCGCCTCGGTCACCTCCGTGGCCGGTCCCAACTATGGGTCGGAGCTGGCGGATTATCTGGAACGGCACTTTCCGCCGGGGACGCTGGGCGGGCGCGTCGTCAATGCGGTGATCGGCCTGCTGGCCTGGACGATTGTTGCGTTCGAAACCGGCTATCGCGGGCCAAAGCTGCCGATGGACATCACCGCCTCGCATCAGTCCCTCACCACCACCGGCGTTGCGCTGTTCAACAGGCAGTATCCCCAGGGTTTGCCGGAAGTATGGGGCGAGAACGGCGAAGAACTGGTCGATGGCGTGCGCTATTACTCCTGGTCAGGGATCCTCAAGCCGGGCGTGACCAATCGCGGACGCAACCTGATTGATGGCACCAACGTGACCTGTCGAATATTCGCTCGCACGTTCAGGAAAGAGCGAGGTCAATCTGATGGCATGGTCGGGCGTTTCAGTTCGCACCTGGGCACGGTCATCGGGGATGACTTTCCGCTCGACCATTTTGACATCGTCAACCAGACCTTCGGGCTGGTGGGCAAAGGCGCAGATCCTGTACGCCTGTTCATGGAACACGCCGCGCGCCTCAAGGCTGCCGGCCTTTAACTCAATCAGGCAGTAATTCGTAATCAGCCGCTCGAAGATGACGGCCAGGAAGTGATGCGATGGGCGATAAAGAACTGTATGAAATCGAGTACACCCTGCTGGGTGAGCACCATGTGGATGTCATCGAGAACCTGGACGTGCCGATCATTGAAATCGTGCATGAACTGGCGCTGAAACACGACGTAGAGCTGGATGACCTTCCGGAAGGCGGCATGCCCCACGCTGCTGGTATCACGGACGTGTCGATCCACAGTGTGGAGGGCGGT
The DNA here is from genome assembly GCF_030209155.1 of Pseudomonas sp. fls2-241-TYG-175. NCBI lineage: Bacteria > Pseudomonadati > Pseudomonadota > Gammaproteobacteria > Pseudomonadales > Pseudomonadaceae > Pseudomonas > Pseudomonas sp. fls2-241-TYG-175. The sequence goes on from NZ_JARVSO010000064.1 coordinate 20,763, forward strand.
GAGGGCAGCGCGACGGCCTAGCCTTTTCTGAGTTGTAGCGGGGTCTTCCAGCGTTCCGCGAGGATCACTCCGCACAGGGTCAGCGCGCCGCCGTACAGGTGATAAAGCGCCAGCTGTTCGTCAAGCGCCACGGCGGCAATCAATGCCGTGGCGATTGGCATCAGGTTGAAGAACAGCGTGGTGCGGCTCGGCCCCAGGCGCATGATCGAGGTCATCCACAACCAGGGTGCCAACATCGAGGTGGGAATGGCGGCGTATAGCACCAGCGCACTATTGCTCGCATTCAGGCCGGTTCTCGGCGACAGGATGAACAGCGGAAACAGCACCACGATCGCCACCAGAATCTGCATGTACAACAAGTGCAGCGGAGGCAGGCGCAACTGCCATTTTTTCAACAGCATGCTGTACAGCGCGTAGGCTGCAGCGGCGAACAGCACGATGGCATCGCCCCGATTCATCCCTTGCTCGATGAGCCCTGTGAGGTTGCCAGCGGCGACCACCACTATCACACCCGCGAAAGAAATGACTGCGCCGAGCAGCGCGCCCCAGGTCAGTCGTGTGCCCAGGCAGGCGATGGACAGCCCCAGCGCCATCACCGGTACAAGTGACTGAATGATCCCCATGTTGGTGGCCGTGGTCATGCCTGCGGCAAAGTACGCGAGGCTTTGATAAACCGCCATGCCCAGCGCACCCAGAACGACGATCTTGCCCAGCAACGGCCTGATCGCCGCACGATTTCTCCACACCGGCAGGAGCATGAATGGTGTGAACAGCAGCCCCGCTAGCAGCCAGCGGTAGAACCCGATTTCGGACGGGAAGATGACTTCGGACGCCGCCTTGGTGATGACGGTGTTGACGGACCAGATGAAGATGGTCAGAAGTGGAAACGCGTATTGCATGGGAAAGCCGACAGGTGAACGAGGCGCAACTATCCACCTGTTTCAAATGAATGCCAATCGGTGCGCCTGATGATTGCTCATATTTTGCAACATCTTGGCTACACTGACTTCAGTCTGTGCCGACCGGTACAGCGGATCTGGAGAGTCGAACGATGAAGATACCCGGTATTGCTTTGTTGCTCGTTGGCCTGATGTGTTCCGCCCAGGGTTTTGCCGCTACGGCGCAGCAGAACAAGATGACCACCTGCAACGCCGACGCCAGTGCCAAGTCACTCAAGGGCGATGAGCGCAAGACGTTCATGAGCACGTGCCTGAAAGCCACGCCTGCTCCGGCGGCCACTCAGCAGGAAAAGATGAAGACCTGCAACGCGACGGCTTCCACTCAGGCGCTCAAGGGCGACGCCCGCAAGACGTTCATGAGCGATTGTCTCAAGAAGAAATAATTTTTCAGCCCCTCGCCTCGCCTGGGGCAGGCAGCGTAAGTGCAGTAAACGCTGCACTTGCGCGTCGTTGTCAGTCCGGTCATCGAATAGATGTTCGCGCCGTCCCGTTTCCGGCTTGCGGATGACTGGTTCTCGGCTGCGAACGCTGGCAGACTGCCCACCTCTTCGTGCTGCCCTTTGAGGGTCTATGCCAACGTTTTCTGCGCGTCAGGTATTAATAGCCAGCTGGATTCTCGTGTTCGGCGGTCTGCTGTTGGTATTGCCCTTCAAACTTCTGCCAAGTCTGCTGGCCGGGCTGCTGGTCTTCGAACTGGTCAACATGCTGACCCCCAAACTGCAAAAGCTCATCTCTGGCGAACGTGCCAGGTGGCTGGCTGTTGCGCTGTTGGGGACCATCATTGTCAGTCTGCTGACCCTGATCTTCGCCGGTGCCATCAGCTTCGTGCTGCATGAGGCCGAGAACCCTGGCGCATCGCTGGACAAGTTCATGATCCTGGTGGATCGCGCCCGTGGTCAGCTTCCGCCGTTCATTGATTCCTACCTGCCCGCCAGTGCGGCCGAGTTTCAGGTTTCGCTGTTCCAGTGGTTGCAGAAACATATCGGCGAGCTGCAACTGATCGGCAAGGGCGCTGCACACATGTTCGTGACCATGCTCATCGGCATGGTGCTCGGCGCGATCATTGCCCTGCAGCGGATTTCCGACGTACATACCCGCAAGCCGCTGGCTTCTGCATTGTTCGACCGGCTTTATCTGGTCAGCCGCGCATTTCGCAACATCGTCTTTGCCCAGATCAAGATTTCACTGCTCAACACAGCGTTCACCTCGGTGTTCCTGGCTGTCGTTCTGCCGTTGTGCGGCATTCACCTGCCGCTGACCAAGACCCTGATCATCATGACCTTCCTGCTCGGGCTGTTGCCTGTCGTGGGTAACCTGATGTCCAACACGCTGATCTTCATTGTCGGCATGTCGATCTCGATCTGGGTCGCACTGGCGGCGCTGGGTTACCTGATCGTGATCCACAAGGTGGAATACTTCCTGAACGCGCGGATCGTGGGCGGGCAGATCAACGCCAAATCGTGGGAGCTGCTGCTGGCGATGCTGTTGTTCGAAGCCGCGTTCGGCCTGCCGGGCGTGGTGGCAGGACCTATTTACTACGCGTACCTGAAGAGTGAGTTGCAGAAGGAAGGGCTGGTTTAAGGGCGGTCCAGGATCATCCGCACACTCTGCGTCCGCTCTTGAATGTGACGCAGAGCGTCACGGGCTGCATACGCACGCGGAGCATGGGCACGATCGTCAACCTCACGCTGATCGTTCCCACGCTCCAGCGTGGTAACGCCTCTCAGGACGCTCCGCGTCCGCTTGAAGACGTGACGCGGAGCGTGGGCATGATCATCGGCCCGCTTCAGCCGTAACGCTTCTTCGCTTCAATCGCCAGCCCGCTGCCGATGCTGCCGAAGATGTTGCCTTCCACGTGACGTGCATTCGGCAGCATCGCCGATACGCTGTTACGCAGCGCAGGAATGCCGCTTGAGCCGCCGGTAAAGAACACCGTGTTGACCTGCTCGACGCCCACGCCTGCCTGACTCAGCAGTTGAGTTACGCTGTTGCGGACCCGCTCAAGCTGCGCATCGATTGCCGCCTCGAACATCGCCCGACCCAGGTCCACGCTCAATCCCGGTTCGATACGGTCCATCAGCAAGTGACGGGTATCGGTCTGGGTCAGCTGGATCTTGGTCTCTTCCACTTCCATGGCCAGCCAGTGCCCGGCGCGTTGTTCGATCAGCTTGAACAGCCGGTCGATGCCGCCGGTGTCTTCGATGTCGTAACGCATGCTGCCCAGTGCGAGCTGGGACTTCTGCGAGTACACGGCGTTGATGGTGTGCCAGGTCGCCAGGTTGATGTGGTGACTGGTGGGCATGTACGCGCCGCTTTTCATGCGGCTGCCGTAGCCGAACAGCGGCATCACGCCCTGCAGGCTCAACTGCTTGTCGAAGTCGGTACCGCCAATGTGCACGCCGCCGGTGGCCAGGATGTCGTCCTGACGATCTTCATGTTCACGCCGCTCGGGAGACAGGCGTACCAGCGAGAAGTCGGAGGTACCACCACCGATGTCGACGATCAGTACCAGTTCTTCCTGGGTGATGGTGGACTCGTAGTCGAACGCTGCAGCAATGGGTTCGAACTGGAACGACACGTCCTTGAAGCCAATCTTGCGGGCGACTTCGGCCAGTGTGTCTTCGGCTTCCTGATCGGCCATGGCGTCGTCATCAACAAAGTGCACCGGGCGGCCCAGCACCACCTGTTCGAACTCGCGTCCGGCGGTCTTTTCAGCGCGTTTTTTCAGCTCGCCGATAAACAGGGCCAGCAGGTCCTTGAACGGCATCGCCGTGCCGAGCACGCTGGTGTCGTGCTTGATCAGCTTGGAACCCAGCAGGCTCTTGAGCGAGCGCATCAGGCGGCCTTCGTAGCCTTCCAGGTATTCGTGAAGCGCCAGGCGGCCATAGACCGGGCGACGCTCTTCCATGTTGAAGAACACCACCGAGGGCAGGGTGATCTTGTCGTCCTCCAGCGCGATCAACGATTCCACACCTGGCCGTTGCCAGCCGACAGTGGAATTGGACGTGCCGAAATCGATGCCGCAGGCACGGGCCGGGGATTGGTCATTCATGTCTTTTACGTTCCAGTCAAAAAACGGCCGCGCAGTTTATGTCAGTGCGCAGCAATTGCGTAGGGCGATGCGTCGCTTATTCCGGGTTATCGGTATTTGCGCCCGGGGCTTGAACTCGGGACCATCACCCCCAATCTTGATGGGATTCTCGGTAGACCAGGTTGTCGAACACCTGACGGCCAGAAGACAGGGCGTGCTACCGGGCTGTTTTTTCGATGTGAAGTCTTTCAGGTGCCTCGAACACGAGGAGGCTGGGCGTGTTATACCAGCGCATCTGGCTGCGCTGGATAATTGGATGGGTGATTGTTAGATGGATTTCAAAGACTACTACAAGATACTGGATGTCGAACCGACTGCAGACGACAAGGCGATCAAGACGGCCTATCGCAAGTTGGCGCGCAAGTATCACCCCGACGTCAGTAAAGAGGCCGGGGCTGAGGACAAATTCAAGGAAGCGTCCGAGGCTTACGAAGTGCTGAGCAGCCCCGACAAGCGCGCCGAATATGACGAGCTGCGCAAGTACGGGCGTCAGGGGCGGCCGTTCCAGACCCCGCCGGGCTGGCAGAGCCGCGCCGGTGCGGGCGGATTTGGCGAGGAGACGGCGGACTTTTCCGAGTTCTTCAGTTCCATCTTCGGCGGGCGTGCCCAACAGGGTGGCCGCAGCCGCAATCCGGGTCGCAAGGGGCAGGATGTGGAAATGGAACTGGCCGTCTTTCTGGAAGAGACGCTGTCGGCCGAGTCCAAGCAGGTCAGTTTCAAGGTGCCGCAGCACAGCCCCAACGGGCAGCGCATGAGCGACATCACCAAAACCCTGAACGTGAAGATTCCCGCAGGCGTCGTGGACGGCGAGCGTATTCGTCTCAAGGGCCAGGGCGCGCCGGGAATAGCTGGTGGTGCGAATGGTGACATGTACCTGATCATCCGCCTGGCGCCGCACCCGATGTTCGAGGTGGAAGGTCATGATCTGGTCATTACCGTGCCACTGGCACCCTGGGAAGCTGCGCTGGGCGCCAAGGTCGCCGTGCCTACGCTGACAGGCCGGATCAACCTGACCATCCGCCCGGACAGCCAGAACGGTCAACGCCTGCGTATCAAGGGCAACGGCCTGATGAGCAAGGCGGGCGAGCGCGGCGACCTGTATGCCCAGATCAAGATCGTGATGCCAAAGCACATCGACGATGCCAGTCGGGCGCTGTGGCAGAAGCTGGCGGACAGCTCGTCATTTGACCCAAGGGCTCAGTGGGGTAATTGATCGAGTCATGATCGTGCCTCCGCGTGGGCACGATCATCAGCCAGTCTTCGCAGCCCTCAGTTTCTGGGCAGCACCACGGTAAAGGTGGTGCCGTCGCCGATGGTCGAGGTCACGGTAATGCTGCCGCTGTGGGCGTTGACCACTTCCTTGACGATGAACAGACCCAGCCCCAGGCTGGTCGTGGTGGTGCGGCTTTCGCTGTTTTCTTCGGAACTGCGTACCAACGGGTCGAAAATCGTGCCGATGGCGTCTTCGGCAATCGGCTTGCCCTCGTTGTGAACCACCAGCTCTACCGTGTCCGGCCCGCCGATGACCCGCACCGTGATTTCATGGCTGGCCGCGCCGTGCTGCAAGGCGTTGCCGATCAGGTTCTGCAACATCTGACTGATCCGTCCGCTGTCCCAGTGTCCCTGCGTCTCACCTTCAATCGTAAGCACGGGCGCCGAATTCGGGTGTCCGGCGCACGCTTCTTCGATAGCTTCACGACAGGCGCCCGCCAGGTCCATGAACTTGCGCTCTACCGGCAGGCTGGCGCCCAGGCGGCTGCGAACGAACTCGAGGAGGTCGCCTACCATCGTGCCCATATGCCGCGTGCTGGTTTTGATACGCGAGATGTAGCCCTGGGTCTTTTCATCCATGACCAGTTTGCGGGCCAGCAGCTCGGTGGACATGCTGACTGCCTGAAGCGGTGCGCGCAGGTCATGGCCGAGAATTGCCAGAAAGATGTCCCGCGAGCGCGCCACACGTTCGGCATAAGCCGCAGTGGATTCGGCCAATGCTTCGTCGATGGCTTCGTTGAAGCGGATCACGTCGCGAAAATCAGCCAGTTGCGGCGTGGTCAGGCTGTCCACCCACAGGCGAATGACACTGGCGCGTAGATGCCTGAACTCCGAAGTCATCTGCACCAGATCAAACCCGACTTCATGGCGCAGTTCACCATGACTGGTCGCTGCTTCATCCAGGCTCGGCGTCTTGTTCAACTCCTCACCGCGGGCCTTGGCGATTTCTTCGCTCTTGCTCTGGGCGGTCTTCATATCCCGCGCAGCCGCCAGCAGAATCGACTGGGCATGATCACGCAGCTCTGCGGTGTTCATGGTGTCTGCAGCGGGTTTCAGTGTTCTGGCGAAGTTTTCCCATTCATCGACGATGCGATCCACATGGAGAACGATGAATTCGGAAAGGCGCATGGCCGGTTACCTTGCTGGGGGAGCGTGACGGAGATGGCGCATCTTACCGCCTTTACAGTGCGCAACAAACAGAGCGTTGACTGACATTTCTGTCAGTAGACGCTGTTTTTGTGACGTCCTAAGGTGGTGCGACGGGTTACGTGGATGGAGGTTCGGAGCATGAGCGTAGAAATGGTTTCAGATTCAACCTTTCAGAAGAGCGTTATCGACGCTAGTCAGGAGAAGTTGGTGGTGGTCGAGTTTTCGACCGTAGACAAGACAACCAAGCGAGATCCTTCCGTTCTCAATGCCAGTGGCAAGATGGATGCGGTGATTGACGAGCTGGACACGAAGTACGCAGGTAAAGTCGTATTTTGCAGAGTCGAGATCAAACTGAATTCGGATCTGAAGGATACGCAGAACCCCACTACCTCAAACGCCTACGCCATTAATCATGGTCCGACGATGGTGTTTATCAGCAAAGGCCAGAAGAGCAGGGATCTTGTGGGGTTGCAGACCCAAGAGAGAATGATGCAGGTGATTGACGAGCTGTTGACCTGAATTTGCCCTTGAGAACATAGGGAGCATTGTGATGAAAGAAGCAGATTTTCTTGATCTGGTTAACCAACGGATCAATGCCGCCGCACAAAATATCATCGACAAGAAAAATACACAGCTTGACGATATTTCCTATGGAAAGCTTGATGTATTGCTGGCGTTGCGCAGAGCCCTGATGGGCAACGCGACCCCAGAGGATATAGGCATGCTGGACGCTATCAATGACGCGCTACAGGCACTTGGAATACTCCAGGCAAAGGAAACTTTCTTTGGCCGAATAGAGCGCTAGAGCCACTCTTGAGTAGCCGCTGTGCCATGGATTGCAGCGCATGAAAGGAATAATGCCATGAGCGTCATCATCGTCAGCGATAACAGCTTTCAGAATGAACTCTCCAAGAAACCACCCCTGTTGCTGGCTGAATTCAGCAGGCCCGGCAAGGATGAGGGTGGCTACGATAATCAGAGTGCCCGCATGGGGCTGATCATCGACAAGCTTGCTACACCTGAAGAGTTCGGAGGAAGCGTTGTAATGGTTCGTGTCCCGATGGACGACTGCAGTAAAACCGTCAAGGAATATAGCGTTAAGCGGCACCGACCGTGATCTTCTTCGGGGATGGTAAGGAACTGAGCAGAGAGAGCAAACTTTCATCTGATCACGTGGTGCAGAAACACGCGGAACAATCTGCTTAAGCCTGAACAAGGAGCCTGAGTGGTTCAGGCTTGATAAGAGAGCCTTCCAGCAGGAAGGCTCTCTTGTTTCTCTGGCAGCGTTTCTAGAACAGAAAATACCGCTGCGCCATCGGCAGCACATCCGCAGGCTCACACCACAGCAGCACGCCGTCGGCCTTGACCTGATAGGTCTGCGGGTCGACTTCGATGTCGGGCAAGTAGTCGTTGTGGATCAGGTCTTTCTTCTGCACGGTGCGGCAGCCTTTGACCACGCCTATCTGCTTCTTCAGACCCAGTGATTCCGGCACGCCTGCGTCGAACGCGGCCTGGCTGATGAAGGTCATGCTGGTGGCGTGCAGGGAGCTGCCGTAGCTGGCGAACATCGGGCGGTAGTGGACGGGTTGCGGTGTCGGGATCGAGGCGTTGGCGTCGCCCATCAGGCTGGCGGCAATGGCGCCGCCCTTGAGGATCAGTGTCGGTTTGACGCCGAAGAACGCCGGGCGCCACAGCACCAGATCTGCCCATTTACCCACTTCAATGGAGCCCACTTCATGGCTGATACCGTGGGTGATGGCCGGGTTGATGGTGTATTTGGCGATGTAGCGCTTGGCGCGGAAGTTGTCGTTTCCCGGACCGTCTTGAGGCAGCGGACCGCGCTGCTTCTTCATCTTGTCGGCAGTCTGCCAGGTGCGCATGATCACCTCGCCGACGCGACCCATGGCCTGGCTGTCGGAGCTGAGCATCGAAAATGCGCCCAGGTCGTGGAGGATGTCTTCGGCGGCAATGGTCTCGCGACGGATGCGGCTTTCCGCGAAAGCGACGTCTTCAGCGATGCTCGGGTCCAGGTGATGGCAGACCATGAGCATGTCCAGGTGCTCGTCGATGGTGTTGCGGGTGAACGGCCGGGTCGGGTTGGTCGAACTGGGCAGCACGTTCGGCGAGCCGCAGGCCTTGATGATGTCGGGCGCGTGGCCGCCACCGGCACCTTCGGTGTGATAGGTGTGGATCGTACGGTTCTTGAACGCAGCGAGCGTGGTCTCGACAAAGCCCGACTCGTTCAGCGTGTCAGTGTGAATCGCCACCTGCACGTCGTATTCGTCGGCCACGCTCAGGCAGTTGTCGATGGCGGCAGGCGTGGTGCCCCAGTCTTCGTGCAGCTTGAGGCCGATTGCGCCCGCCTTGACCTGCTCGATCAACGGGCCGGGCAGGCTGACGTTGCCCTTGCCGGTCAGGCCGATGTTCATCGGGAAGGCGTCAGCGGCCTGCAGCATGCGCGCCATGTGCCAGGGGCCGGGTGTGACGGTCGTGGCGTTGGTGCCGGTTGCCGGACCGGTGCCGCCGCCGATCATGGTGGTCACGCCGCTCATCAAGGCTTCTTCGATCTGCTGCGGGCAGATGAAGTGGATGTGCGTATCGACGCCGCCTGCGGTGAGGATCATGCCTTCGCCTGCGATCACTTCAGTGGCTGCGCCCACCGCGATGGTTACGTCGGGCTGGATGTCCGGGTTGCCTGCCTTACCGATGGCGGCGATGCGACCGTTCTTGAGGCCGACGTCGGCTTTTACGATGCCCCAGTGATCGATGATCAGCGCATTGGTGATCAACGTGTCGACCACCTCGGCCGCCAGCAACTGGCCTTGGCCCATGCCGTCTCGAATGACTTTGCCGCCGCCGAATTTCACTTCTTCACCGTAGGTGGTGAAGTCTTTCTCGACTTCGATCCACAGCTCAGTGTCGGCCAGGCGAACCTTGTCGCCCACCGTAGGGCCGAACATGTCGGCGTAGGCTTGTCTGGAAATCTTCATGGTGATTCCTTGAGTACTTTATGGGCTTCACACTGATCGCTCCCGCGCTCTGAGCAGGAACGATCTGAGCCTGCGCCTTGATTCAATCCAACTCGCCCATCACTCGACCGGCAAACCCGTACACCTTGCGCAAGCCTGCAAGGTCCACGAGTTCAACCTCGCGTGCCTGCCCAGGCTCGAAGCGTACGGCGGTGCCAGCCGGAATATTCAGGCGCATGCCGCGGCTGGCGGCTCGGTCGAAGGTCAGGGCATCGTTGGTTTCGAAAAAGTGAAAGTGCGAGCCCACCTGAATCGGACGATCGCCACTGTTGGCAACGGTCAGGCTCAGGGTACGGCGGCCGGCGTTGAGTTCGATCTCGCCGGGCTGGATCTGGTATTGGCCAGGGATCATGTCGGTTGCCCCAAGGTTTTGAAATAAATGGCGGTCGGTCGGTAGCGACCGTCCGGTGTGGCGCAGTAGTCAGGCAGTTCGCCCACGCGGGTGTAAGCCATCGAGCGATAGAAGGCTTCCGCCGTCGAGCCTGCTTCGGTGTCCAGGTGCAGCAGGCCGCGCTTGAGTTTCACGGCGGCCTGTTCGACCGCCTCCATCAGTTGCCTGCCCAGACCGTGGCCGCGTGCGGCAGGCGACACCATCAGCTTCTGCACCTCGGCACGGTTGAGCCCGTTGGGCTTCTGGCACAGCGCAAGCTGTGCGCTGGCCTGCAGGCGTTCATTGTCGACCACGACCCACAGCAACAGATCGCCTGACGCAACGTCAGCTCTTAAACCATCACACCAGCGGAGCGCCTGCTCCAGCGTCAGGTCAGCCATGAACCCTACCGATGCGCCGTCATGGACGGTGTCGAACAGCAGTTGCGCCAGACCCTGACGGTAATGCGCGAAGCTTTCAGCGGTGACGCGACGCAACTGTGCTGGGTTCATGGAAGGCTCTCGGTTATACGGATTTGGGGGCTTGCGAGGCTGGTGCCTGAGCGCCGGGCGACAAGTCCAATTGCATGAAGGTCAGGTCCAGCCAGCGACCGAACTTGGTGCCCACCTGCGGCATCTGGCCGGTGGTCGTGAAGCCCAGGCGTTCGTGCAGGGCAATCGAGGCCGCGTTACCGCTTTCAATGGCAGCCACCATCATGTGTTTGTCGCAGGTGCGGGCGCGCTCGATCAAGGCCGACATCAGTTTTGGCCCCAGGCCCTTGCCACGCTGATCGGCGCGTACGTACACCGAGTGCTCGACCGTATGACGAAAGCCCTCGAAAGGACGCCAGTCGCCAAACGATGAATAACCCAGCACTTCGCCTGCCGCATCCACAGCGACCAGAATCGGGTAGGCCTGGGTCTGGCGGGAGGCATACCACGTCTGGCGGTTGGCCAGATCGACCGGCTGTTCGTTCCAGATGGCGGTGGTGTTGAGCACCGCATCGTTGTAGATGGCGAGAATGCCGGGCAAATCTTCCGGCAGTGCATCGCGAATCACGTCTTGCATGCGGGTGTCCTCAGGCAATCGGCTGATGCACGGTGACCAGCTTGGTCCCGTCTGGAAACGTCGCTTCCACCTGAATCTCCGGGATCATTTCCGGAATGCCTTCCATCACTTGCTCGCGGGTCAGCAACGTCGTGCCGTAATGCATCAGGTCGGCGACCGTCTGGCCGTCACGTGCACCTTCGAGCAGCGCTGCGGAAATGTAGGCCATGGCTTCCGGATAATTGAGCTTCACTCCACGCGCCAGGCGCCGTTCGGCAACCAGTCCGGCGGTGAAAATCAGCAGCTTGTCTTTTTCGCGTGGCGTCAGGTCCATGGGGTTTCCGTGTCGTGGTGTTCGGGTTGCTGTGCAGTCATTGTTGGCGCTTTTGTGGAAAGCGTCTGCCAACCTTCATGTATTCCAGATTCTCGGCGTCACCGCCTCGCGTCCCAGCAATGCCGGACGCAGTTTTTTCCAGACTTCGATCAGCCAGGCTCTCGCGTGCAAGGCCTCGTTGGCCAGACAGCGCGCCACGACCAGCCCCGGCACCTGGGTCAGATCACCACGTACCGGATTGGGCATCGACAGGCTGCGGCAGGCTTCAAGCAATTCGCTGTCCACCTCGCCGGTGATCAGCAATGTGGCAAACACCGTATGGCCATCCAGCCCGACCGGTGAATCCAGCAGCCCGTCGCCCCCGATAATGCGTTGCCGTTCGTGCCAGATCAATGTGCCATCGCGGCGGATATCCAGCGCGGACTGAAAATGCCCGTGCTCGAAACGCTCGCCACTGGCCGGACGGCCCAGCGCCACGACATCCCAGTAACACAGCTTCGCGTCGCCTTTCAGTTCGATGCGGGTGGTCAGTTCGGCCTGAGCGTTACAGAACACGATGCTTTCCTGAGGCAGCCATTCCAGCGTCGCGCCGGGCTCGACCTGCAGCTCCAGTTGCTGAAACGCCGGGCTTGCCGCGCGATACCATTTGGCTGCGCCGGGGCTGGTCAATTGCGCCCAGGCGTCGGTGCCGACGTTGGCCGAGATATCCAGACGGTCGCCGCCCGCGATACCGCCGGGTGGATGGACGATGATGTGCTGACACACCTCGGGGCCTTCGGCGTACAGATGTTTCTGCACCCGCAGCGGACCTTTGTGGCGGCGCTGGACCGGCCGCGTGCTGTCGTCAAAACGCCCATAGCCCAGCTCCAGCTCGGCGTGCCAGCTGGGCGTGAACAGGGCGGTATTGGCAGGCAGATTCATGGCGTCTTCAATTCTGTGTCGAGGATTGCACGATAACGGATTGGCGCATCAAATGGTGACCAGCCCGCGAACGCCTTCGGCTTCCATGTTCTCGCCACGGCCCTGCTGGACGATTTCACCCCGGGACATCACCAGATACTGGTCCGCCAGTTCAGCGGCGAAGTCGTAGAACTGCTCCACGAGCAGAATCGCCATGTCGCCGCGCTCGGCCAGCTTCTTGATGACCGCGCCGATCTCCTTGATCACCGACGGCTGAATGCCTTCGGTAGGCTCATCGAGAATCAGCAGGCGAGGGCGGCTGGCCAGTGCGCGACCAATCGCCAGTTGCTGCTGCTGGCCGCCCGACAGATCGCCGCCACGGCGGTGCTTCATTTGCAGCAGCACGGGGAACAGCTCGTAGATGAACGCAGGCACCTCTTTGGCCTCCGAGCCCGGAAAGCGCGACAGGCCCATCAACAGGTTTTCCTCGACGGTCAGCCGTCCGAAGATTTCCCGGCCCTGCGGTACGTAAGCAATACCGGCGTGCACGCGCTGGTGGGGCTTGAAGCCGGTAATGGCCTTGCCTTCCCATTGCACCGAGCCTTCCTTCGACGGCAACAGGCCCATCAGCACCCGCAGCAACGTGGTCTTGCCCACGCCGTTGCGGCCCAGCAGGCAGGTGACTTCACCGACCTTCACGTCAAAGGACAGGCCACGCAGAATGTGGCTGCCGCCGTAATATTGATGAAGCTTTTCGACCTGCAGCATGGTTCATGTTCTCTTCTGTTACAGCGTGGTCGCCGTTATGCTCCGCGTCACAAATGGCACAGACTGCGGACTCAGTGAGTCGAGCGCATGGCTCCAGTCACCTTTTCGCCCCTCGGCGACTTACTTTGAGAGGCC
>NZ_JARVSO010000062.1:0-33008 GCF_030209155.1 Pseudomonas sp. fls2-241-TYG-175
GGTACTGAACGCAGTACTCGCGCTCGGGATAGACGCTGGCGAGCTGGAAGCGATAGGTGGTGGCCAGCAGGCCATGCTCCTCCAGTATCCGGGCAATGATCTGCGGCACCGTGCGGTGCTGAAAGATCCGTTGGTTGGTGCGGTGGCTGAGGCGAGCCAGATGCGGACGGAGGGTGACCGAGTAGCGGGTCAGGCGTTGCCCCGAATCGCCCTGGGCGACACGGTCGATCAGCCCGTGAATGCCACTGTTATCGGGTGCAAACTGCAGAAAGGCAGGTCTGTTCAGCAGGCTTTCCAGATACAGTCCTGACGACTCGCTGACCAGCTCCAGCGTAAACGCGAAAGGCTGACTGATCGCTTCGTGGCCTTTGAAGGCGAGTACCTGAAAGCCATGATCGATGCCATCAAGGTTGAGCGTGAAATGACGTTTGCTTAAAGATTCAGACCTCATGGCTTAGTCCCATGTTGAAGTGAGCCAAGAACCATCGACCCTTTCGGGTCGATGGCGTTAATTACTCAGCTTTCTCTTTCCCATGGGTGCGCCAGTCGTCAGAACCAGAGGTTCCGCACGTTTCATGAGTCCAGGTGATTTTCCGGTAAGCGAAATGTACGTCCTGAAGGTGGGTGAAGCTGGCCTTGGCAGGATCCTGGCAGTTGTGCATGTAGTCCTTTATTTGGACGATCGTGGCGTCGGTCAAAAGAGTTGTGTAGTAAAGCTCCTGATTGCCTTTGACTGATGTGCGGTACCACTGGATCTTGACTTCACTCAAGCACTCGCCCGACGTCAGTGCTGCCTGGAGCAACGGTGAGGCTTTATCGAAAATTTTCGTGATACATAAAGGCTTGTGTATCCGCAGTCCGCTGGGTTGGCCCGTCTGGGGATCGCAAGGAATGACAACCTCATGGCTGAAAGCTTGCACCAGCGCCTGATCTTCGTGACCTTCTTGGTAAATATTGCCCACTGAATGCGCCGTGAACGCGTCTCTAGTTATAAGTTCCTGATTGGTCCCTGTGATGGATATGTAAGCAGGTGTTGCCATTATAAAGTCTCCTGATATTTGATTGGTCAGCCAGAACTCAACGTGCCAGCTATTCGGTTCCTAACAAAAACTATGCCAATTAATGGTATGCCCAGTATCTCAAGGCTTTGATCAAACACCGATGGGGCTTCTTGTTCGCAGGGCGCTACTGGGATGCCGAAAAACGCGCATGTTCTTGCGCACTTGGGAGATTCTCTGCGCAGTCGTATGGATACCCCAATATCTATTAGGCTAGGAAGGTTGGGTTTGGCGCAGTATTCGGTGAGGGTGCGCAAAAAGCAGCGCAGTTGATCAAGCGTCAAACAGTAGGGTGCGTAATTTATGCGTTCGAAAACGTATTATATGAGTTCACAAGCATCATCTGCTTTTGCTTCCTACATTTAAGCTATTCGGCGGTGTAGGAAAAATCTGAAAAGATGCTGTGTGGTATTGGTTTGCTTGTTAAACGGATTCTGAGCAGTTACTGTTTGCGCCGTTGACCAATAGCGGCCATTAACAATACTTGACGCGTAAAGGAGGTAACAGCTAATGACTCATTTTGATACATTGTCTGGGCGTTACCTCCACTTGATAAAAAGTCCTGTTTCCAGCCATGGTTATGCGGGCAGCGATGTGCGATTTTCCGAAGAGTTTGAGGCCTTGGAGGCACGATTGAGTAGCGAGCAATCGGTTCTGGGTACTGGAAATGTCGACTGGTTAAAGGTTCGTGAAGAAAGCGAAAGAATTCTGCGTGATCAGTCTAGAGATCTTCGTGTCGCCTGTTGGCTGACGTGGGCGCTATATAAAGCTGAAGCGTTTCCAGGATTATTGGCGGGTACTTGCATGTTGCGTTATCTCTGCGAACACCACTGGCCAGTGTTACACCCGGTCAAGCACAGAACTCGTATTGCCGCTTTTTCATGGTTAGTAACCAGGCTTGACAGGGTCCTCGTCGACGATGTGTCGATAAAACAACAGCTTTCGTTGTTCCAGCGTTTGTCCGATCATCTGGAAGGACTGGACGAATTGCTGAGGCATCATCTGGGTGAAGAAGCGCCATTGATCTTGCCGACTCGCAGGCGATTGGCCCGAATGCTCCAGGCCGCCTCGCAAAAAGAAAGCAAGCCCACGATTGCTGAGCAGGTCAAGGAAGTAGCCACTCAGTTTTTCAGCCATCCTTCTGTGGAGA
The DNA here is from genome assembly GCF_030209155.1 of Pseudomonas sp. fls2-241-TYG-175. Taxonomy (NCBI): domain Bacteria; kingdom Pseudomonadati; phylum Pseudomonadota; class Gammaproteobacteria; order Pseudomonadales; family Pseudomonadaceae; genus Pseudomonas; species Pseudomonas sp. fls2-241-TYG-175. The sequence continues at coordinate 2,209 of NZ_JARVSO010000062.1, forward strand.
ATGACAAGGATGCCCGCAAGGCACTTGGTACGCAGCAGGATATAACCCAGTCATTGTGCGCCTGGTGGTTAAGGCAAAAGGCTACTGATGTCCGAGCGTTGCGTCTGAATCGCACGGTGCTCTGGCTCACGGTTGATACCGCCCCGAAGTGTAACGCCGAGCGCATAACAGCATTGCGTAGCGTGCCCGTAGATCGATTGAACAATTATAGAGAACGCTTTGAACAAGGCAAATATGCGGATCTGATTGTGGATCTGGAGTTGAGCATCGCCCGCTCTCCCTTCTGGTTCGACGGTCAGCGCAGGGTATGGGAATGCCTGCAAGCGCTCAACGCGGAACTCTCAATGCGTGAAGTTGAAGTTCAGTGCGCACTTTTTTTGCACCGAGTACCTGGCATCGCCGAATTGCGTTTCCATGACGGAGTGCCCTTTGCTGACGATGAAACACAAGGTTGGATATCGACGCATGTGATGCATCACGTACTTCCTCCCCAGCCTGAACCCGCTCAGACCAATACCGGCGTTCAGCCAGCATGGAATGTTGTTATGGGCGAAATCATTCAAAGGCTACATAAGGACGGCCTGAAGGCTGCGGTCAAGGAGTTAACGTGGCACCTGACAAATGCGAAGAGTGAGCGTGAACGTTTTTTCTGGCAATTCAACATTGCTCGTGTCTGCCACCGTGCCAAAAAATATGAGTTAGCCAGGGTTCAACTTGAATTGCTTGATCAAGAGCTTGAGATGAAGGGGCTTGGAAGCTGGGAGGCCGAAGCATTCCTAGAGATTTCCCGGCTTCTATACAGTTGTCACGAGAAGCTTCCGCCTGATCGGATTTCACGAGTGAGTAAGGACGAAGTCTACCGGCGGTTATGCAAGTATGATTTTGAAGCCGTGCTGAACAAAACGTAAGTACTGTGATAAGAAAAGGAGTAACTGCAGTGGCAAAAGAAGGCTCTGTCGCGCCCAAGGAACGTATAAATGTTACTTTCAAACCGGCAATTGGTGATGCACAGGAAGAGATAGAACTCCCCTTAAAACTGTTGGTGTTAGGTGATTTTATTCAGCGAGCTGATGAACGAAAGCTCGAAGACCGCAAGTCGATTAATGTGGATAAAAACAACTTTGATGATGTGCTCGCGAAACAGAATCTGAGGCTTTCATTGAGCATTCCCAATCGTCTGCAGGATGAAGGCGAGGCTGAAGAGTTGGCGATTGATGTCCGCGTCAACGCAATGACTGATTTCAACCCGGCCAGCCTTGTAGAGCAAATTCCAGAGCTCAGGAAACTCATGGAGTTGCGTGACGCCTTGATGGCTCTCAAGGGGCCGTTGGGCAATGCGCCTGCCTTTCGCAAGGCGATTGAAAATGTGCTTGCCGACAAGGCTTCGCGTGATCGAGTGCTTGGCGAGTTGGGACTCGACGCTGTAACGGAATGAAGTGTCTGGAACGTCAGGAAGAAAATCTATGAGCACCACCGCTGCACAACAGGATAACCACGAGAATGTCGAGTACGGAATTCTCGATCAGATTATCGCCGAGACCAGAATGTCTCCCGGCGACGAAGCCTATGCGATAGCCAAGCGTGGCGTTGCCGCTTTCATCGAGGAGTTACTGAAGCCACATAACAGTGCCGAGCCGGTAAAGAAGGCGCTCGTTGATCGAATGATCACCGAGATCGACGTCAAGCTGAGCCGTCAGATGGATGAAATCCTGCACCATTCCGAGTTTCAGTCGTTGGAATCCTCATGGCGCGGCTTGAAGTTGCTCATCGACCGAACGGACTTCCGGGAAAACATCAAGGTCGAGATGTTGAGCGTTTCGAAACAGGACCTGCTCGATGACTTCGAAGACTCTCCCGAAGTGGTCCAGTCGGGTCTTTACAAACACGTTTATACCGCGGAGTACGGTCAGTTCGGGGGAAATCCGGTAGGTGCGATTATCGCAAACTACTACTTTTCGCCCAGTTCTCCGGACGTCAAGACAATGCAGTACGTTTCCAGCGTAGCCTGCATGGCACATGCGCCGTTCATCGCCGCTGCGGGACCTCAGTTTTTTGGGCTCGAGCAATTTACCAGTCTGCCTGATCTCAAGGATCTGAAGGACCATTTTGAAGGCCCGCAGTTTGCCAAATGGCAAAGTTTTCGTCAGCAGGAGGACGCTCGGTACTTCGCATTGACGGTCCCTAGGTTTCTGCTTCGCAGCCCCTATGATCCTCAGGAAAATCCGGTCAGGACATTCGCCTACCGCGAAAACGTTGCGAACGCGCACGAACATTATCTCTGGGGCAACACCGCTTATGCGTTTGCTACCCGGTTCACGGACAGCTTCGCCAAGTTTCGCTGGTGCCCCAATATCATAGGGCCGCAGAGCGGTGGAGCCGTCGAGGACCTTCCTCTGCATCACTTTGATAGCCTGGGTGAGATTGAAACCAAGGTGCCGACTGAAGTGCTGGTGTCCGATCGCCGGGAATACGAACTTGCAGAAGAGGGCTTCATTGCGTTGACGATGCGCAAGGGCAGTGACAACGCCGCTTTCTTCTCCGCCAGTTCCGTACAAAAGGCCAAATTCTTCGGCAACAACCCGGAAGGTAAGGTTGCCGAGCTCAATTATAAATTGGGTACCCAACTGCCCTACATGATGATCGTCAATCGCCTGGCTCATTACATAAAGGTTCTTCAACGCGAGCAGATCGGGTCATGGAAAGAACGTACGGACCTTGAGCTTCAACTCAATAAGTGGATACGCCAATACGTTTCCGATCAGGAAAATCCTGGTGCCGAGGTTCGCGGTCGACGACCCCTGCGTGCCGCACAGATCACGGTGAGTGATGTGGAAGGCGACCCCGGCTGGTACAGGGTTGCGCTTAACGTGCGTCCGCATTTCAAGTACATGGGGGCCGCTTTTACATTGTCGCTGGTTGGGAAAATGGACAAGGAATGATTCGCTGCACGAGTCTTTTTGAGAGGCTGGCCGGGGTGTCTGAAAAGCGGCTCGGTTCGAACCGGGAAACGCAGCTTGTAACGTCAGTTGCCCGTCATCTTTCAAGGATGTTGAGCACTCGGGCGGGCAGCGTACAAACGCTGCCCGATTACGGGCTTCCGGATTTGAATGACCTGCGATTCAGCCTCAACGACGTGATGCGCAATTCCCGGGCAGTCATTGAAGATTTTATTTGTGCCTATGAGCCGCGACTCATGAATGTCCGTGTCGTTGCCAAGCCACGCGACGACGATGCGCTTGAACTGAGATTCGACATCCAGGCGTTTCTGAATGTCGACGGTGTGAACCGGGACGTGCTTTTTCAAGCGGTGCTCAATGGCCGAGGGCGCGTCGATGTGAAGGTGTGATCAATTTTGCCAGGAGCGGAGTGCCTGCTTGAACTTGCAAGTCAGGCACGTCGTTCCTCAACGCCTTTAATCGCTGTTCTCGATGAACTTGAAACAGGTAATCAACGTTGTCTTTCAATGACTACTATCAGGATGAACTTGCAGCCTTGCGCCAACTGGGTCGCCGTTTTTCCGAGCGCAATCCTGCACTGGCGCCTTTTTTGGGACAGTCGGGACGTGATCCTGATGTCGAGCGATTGCTTGAGGGGTTTGCGTTTCTGACAGGACGGCTGCGTCAGAAGCTGGACGATGAGTTGCCAGAACTGACCCATTCATTAATGAACCTGCTCTGGCCAAACTATCTGCGACCGCTGCCATCGGTGAGCATGCTGCGGTTCGAGCCGTTGCTTCGGTCAGGACCTGCGGTGCTGGTTGAACGATCGACGCCTGTTGAGAGCGATCCGGTCGGTGAACACATCTGCCGTTTTCGCACCTGTTTTGCAACCGAAGTCCTGCCACTTGAACTGAAAGATCTGTGTCATTCGCCCACCAGTGACGGGGCCACTCTGAAGTTGTCCTTCGTCATGAGTTGTGAAGGTCACATGGGTGAACTGGAGCTGAAACGGTTACGGCTGCATCTTGCCGGTGATCGTCATGTCAGTCGGTCCCTGTATCTCGGGCTGATGCGCAAACTCGAGGGCATTACCCTGAGCTTGCTTGACGCTGATGGGAGCGCACTGGAAGACGGACGCGGAAATACGATCGAGTTCAATATCCCGGTTAGTGAAGTGCAGGCGGTCGGCTTTGCTGAAGAAGAAGCACTGATACCTTATCCTTTCAATACCTTTCGTGGTTATCGCTACCTGCAGGAGTACTTCTTCTTTCAGGACAAATTCATGTTTGTCGACGTAATGGGGTTGGGTGTTCTGGGCGCATTACCCGATCCTGTACTCAAGCGTGCTCATGGCATACAGCTGGCGTTGAAGATCAAAGGTGCAGACATCCAGCGCCTTCGGCCCACCCTCGATAATGTAAAACTCTACTGCACGCCGATCGTTAATTTATTCAAACAGGATGCCTTGCCCATTCTGGTCGACGCCAAGCGGGATGATTATCTACTTATACCCTCCAGAGATGATCTCGACAGCTGTGCAGTGTATTCGGTGGACCGGGTAACCGGTTGGCAGTCTGGCGGTCTTGGCTATCAGGACTATGCCTTGTTTGAATCCTTCGAACATGATTCAGGGCAGGGTTCGAAGAAGGGCAGGCCTTTTTACAGCGCTCGGCAGCGCCCATCGATGCAGTACGATGGCCTGGATACCTATTTAAGCTTTGATCATCGAAGTTCGGAATACCCTGAAACGGTATCTGTCGAGTTGACCTGCACCAATCATGACCTTCCCTTACAGATCAAAGCGGGCGGTATCTGCAGATCCTGTGACGGAACGCCGGATTTCCTTCGCTTCAAAAATATTACACCCACCACGCCGAGCTATGCGCCTCCTGTCACTCGCGATTTTCTATGGCGTGTGATCAGTAACATGTCGTTGAACTATCTGTCGCTGGCCAATATTGATGCGTTGAAAATCATACTCGAAACCTATGACTTGCCGCGCTATCACGATCAACAAGCCGAAAGAGCCAGTCAGCATCTTCTCAATGGCCTTGAATCGATAAGCCATCGTCCTGCTGATCGACTTTACAAGGGGCGGCCTGTGCGTGGTGTCAAGACAGAGTTGATCATCAATCCTGACGGATATGGGGGGGAAGGCACTCTTTTCCTGTTTGCATCCGTGCTGAACGAGTTTTTCGCACTGTATGCCAGCCTCAACTCTTTCCACGAACTGAATGTGAAAAGTACTCACGGAGAACGCTACGAATGGACACCTCGCATGGGGCACCAGCCGCTTCTTTAATTGCACTCAGTCATACAATCCGTGAGCACTCCATTTATCAGGCGATCCCGCAGATTCTGAAGCTGCTTCGCGAGGTTCATCCGAACGCTGATGACGAGTCGCTGCATGACTTTCTCTTGCTCAAGGCGAACCCGGGTTTCGGCTTTCCTGGAAGCGATATCGAATGTCTGGAACTGTTTGAAGCGCGCGGGAAATTGCACGTAAGGCTGTGCCTGAATGTCATCAGCCTTGTCGGATCCGGCTCCCCCTTGCCAGCCTTTTACGCGGAGCAGGTCTTGGATGAGGATAACTCGAGCGCAACGCGTGATTTTCTTGATGTTTTTCATCACCGTCTGCAGAAGCTAATGGTGCCCGTCTGGCGCAAATATCGTTACCACTCGGTGTTCGCTGACGGCGCGACGGACCGTTTTTCCGAGTATCTGTTTGCGCTGATCGGATTGGGTGGTGCAAGGGTCAGGGAGGCTGCCGAGCTCGACTGGAAGCGGCTCCTGCCTTACCTGGGGTTGCTCAGTTTGCGAGCGCACTCTGCGGCCCTGATCGAGTCGGTTCTGCGTTACTACTTCAAGCATGCTGATTTCTTCATCGAGCAGTGTGCCGAACGTGTCGTTCACATCAGTCCCGAACAGCGCAACTTCCTGGGCAAGGCCAATAGTCAGCTAGGCCACGATGCTGTTCTGGGTGAGCGGATTCGAGACCGAAGCGGCAAGTTTCGTATCCACATCAGGCGATTGTGCTGGGACAGCTTTCATCAGTTTCTTCCCCAGGGTGCCTGGAATCAGCCGCTCGGTGCCTTGGTGCGGTTCACGCAACGAGATTTTCTTGAGTACGACATATGTCTTGTACTGCTGCGAGAGGAAATCCGGGCTCTGCGTATCGGGGCACAGAACACCTGCCGCCTCGGCTGGACCAGCTGGCTGGGGCGTGAGCGTGCCGATGGTGTGGTGACGCTTGGCCAGTCGATTCATTAAGGACAGATATTCATGATCAATGTAGACCTGCAACAACTGGTCAACGCGCTGGACGCGCCCACCCGGATGAGTCTGGAGAGTTGCGCAGCGCGTTGCGTGGCGAGAGGAGGCAGCAGGATTCTTGTGGAGGATCTGCTGCTGGCACTTCTGGAGCACCCCCACAGTCTTCTTTCCCGAGCGCTGTTGGATGCTGATGTCGACGCCGCGCATTTTGCGGCCCTGTTGCAGCCGGCCATGGAACACAGCGCTTCTCGTAATCCGGTGTTCGCGCCTGAACTTGTCCAGTGGCTACAGGACGCGTTGCTGGTGGCCAATCTTGAACTGGGCCAGAGCCATATTGAACAGGCGGCGCTCGTTCTTGCACTGTTGCGCAATCCGATTCGCTACGCAGGCAGCCGTTATCAGCCGCTGCTGGCCAAGATCAATGCGGACCGATTGAAGGATTTCTCTCTCGCCGAGCAGCGAGGCTGTGAAGGACATAAGCCGGAAAACGCAGATGAATCGCTGCTGGAACGCTTCACGCACAATCTGACACAACAGGCTCGGGAAGGCCGGATTGACCCTGTCCTGTGCCGCGATGAAGCAATCCGGCAGATGATTGACATCCTTTCCCGGCGACGCAAGAACAATCCGATCGTGGTGGGCGAAGCCGGGGTTGGTAAGACCGCTATCGTTGAAGGCCTGGCGCTGAGAATAGTTCAGGGTGAAGTGCCTGAGTCTCTCAAGGATGTCGAACTGCTGACACTGGATATGGGCCTGCTGCAGGCTGGGGCTAGCATCAAGGGCGAGTTCGAGCGTCGTCTGAACGGAGTGATCGAAGAGGTCAAGGCATCCGCGCGCAGCGTCATTCTGTTTATCGATGAAGCTCACACATTGATTGGCGCAGGAGGACAGTCGGGCGGTTCCGACGCCGCCAACCTGCTTAAGCCAGCGCTGGCCCGGGGAGAGCTTCGGACAATCGCTGCGACCACCTGGTCGGAATACAAGAAGTACTTCGAGAAGGATCCGGCTTTGGCCCGACGCTTCCAGCCCGTTCGCCTGCTGGAGCCTACTGTGGATGAGGCGATAGCCATTCTGCGTGGCCTGGCTTCGGCCTATGAGAAAAGCCACGGTGTCTATTTGCGCGATGACGCTGTAGTGGCTGCGGCCCGCTTATCGGCGCGTTATCTCACTGGGCGGCAGCTACCGGACAAGGCAGTTGATCTGCTTGATACCGCCTGCGCCCGGGTTCGCATCAGCCTGGCGGCCGCACCGCAACGACTGGAGCGCCTGCGTACCCGCTACGCCGAGGATCAACGGCAACTCGACGCCATCCGCCGCGACGCACAGGCGGGTCTGGGCGTTGATGAACGGGTTCTGCTGACTCTTGAAGAAGGTCTTCAGGAACTGCAGAGGCAAATAAGCGAAGTCGAAGCCGTATGGAACCAGCAGCGCACCGATGTCGAGCAGTTGCTCAGGCTACGCGAGCAATTATCAGCGCTGCGCGCGCAGCACGAGCTCGCAGCAGATACCGATACCGAACGGTCTCCAGAGCTGTTCGCACTCATCGAGTCGCTGGAAACAGAACTGGCCGACGTTCATCAAACGTTGACTGAAGCAACAGAGCGACTGGTCAGTTTTGAAGTGTGTCCCCGATTGATCGCAGAGGTGGTCAGCGCCTGGACTGGCGTTCCGCTTTCACAGCTTGCCCAGGAACACAGTTCGAAAGTTGCCGGTTTCGCAGAGGACCTGAAAAAACGCATTCGTGGCCAGGATCAGGCCGTTCTTGCGCTTGACCGAGCGATGCGCGCGGCGGCGGCGGGGCTGAACAAGCCGGATGCACCGGCAGGTGTCTATCTTCTGGCCGGCCCCAGCGGCGTGGGCAAGACCGAAACAGCCATTGCGCTGGCTGACTTGTTGTATGGCGGCGAGCGTTTTCTCACGGTCATCAACATGTCCGAATTTCAAGAGAAACATACGGTTTCACGCCTGATAGGCGCGCCGCCCGGTTATGTCGGATACGGGGAGGGCGGTCTGCTCACAGAGGCTGTCCGGCAAAAGCCCTATTCGGTCATTCTGCTGGATGAAGTAGAGAAGGCCGATCCCGATGTGATGAATCTGTTTTATCAGATATTTGATAAGGGCATTGCCAATGATGGCGAGGGGCGAGAGATCGACTTTCGCAATACGCTTATTCTCATGACATCCAATCTTGGAAGCGAACTTATCACGACGTGCTGCCAGTCAGGTCAACGACCTGATGTCGAACAGCTCGAAGCACGCATTCGCCCGATTCTGACTGCGCATTTCAAGCCTGCACTGCTGGCGAGGATGCACGTCGTGCCGTATTACCCGGTCACTGGGGAAATACTGCGCGAACTGATCGAACTTAAACTTTTGCGTTTGGCAGATCGATTGAAAGGTCGAGGACTCACTTTCGCGTATTCAGAGCCTCTTGTCTCTTTCCTGCTTGAACGGTGCTCGCAAGGTGATACAGGGGCGAGGTTCGTTGATCGCTTGCTGGACACTTGCCTTATTCCGTTGATTGCCAATCGCCTGATCGACGCCATGTCAGACGGTCAGGATGTCCAGCGCGTTTACGCGACACTGGATGCTGCGGGCCTTGTCATTTGCGAGTTCGACTGAAATGACATCGATGTTCAATGCTGTCCACAATCCGCTCGACTACGCGCATACGCTATGTTCGGTCTATACCAGCCTGTCGCGCATAGGTGACAGCGAGGCGCTGTTGAAGGGCTTTGCCCAGGCCGCCTCTCAGCTTATCGGCTGTGAATTGATCCAGCTGTTCAGCTTCGACGCACCCACTGGACGCCTTGATCTGAAGGTTCAGGTTCTGGATGACATTGTTAAGCCGGAAACTCTCGCAGGCGACCACGCCGATTACAGTACAGAGAATCTGCTTGAGTTCGCCCTGTCGCAGGATAGGCCCGTCAGCGTGAACGAAATGGGTCCCGGTCTTTACGACACCAGCTTCCTGCCCTCAAGACCGTCAGGCTGGAACTCATTGCTGTGCGTGCGTCTCACTACTACGGATAACGTCACTGCGGGACTGCTTGTGTGTGCCAGCGATGCGTGCAGATCACTTGATTGTTTCGCTGCGTCACTGGAAGCGCTGGGTTCTTTCGTGCTTGCGCTGCAGGTTCTGCTCGAGCGCCGTCATGCCCTCACGGAGATGCCGAGGCTGGAGCCCAAGTCCTCGAGTTACGGACTGATCAGCAAAAGCGAACCCATGCGGCGGACCTGCCAACTGGTCGGCAAGGTGTTGCATAGCTCCTATACCGTTTTGCTGACGGGCGAGACCGGGACAGGCAAAGAGGTCGTGGCTCGAGCCATTCACACCTGTGGACCTCGGCGCAAAAAGGCTTTTGTGGTGCAGAACTGCGCCGCGTTTCCCGAAAACCTTCTGGAAAGCGAATTGTTTGGCTATCGCAAGGGCGCCTTCACCGGCGCTGATCGTGATCGGCGCGGTCTTTTCGATATCGCGGATGGTGGCACCCTCCTGCTGGATGAAATCGGCGATATGCCACTCGGTCTTCAGGCAAAGCTTCTGCGAGTCTTGCAGGAAGGAGAAATACGACCGCTCGGTTCAGACACGGTACGCAACGTCGATGTACGCATCATTGCCGCTACCCACAGAGACTTGCCAGCGCTGATATCGCAAGGACGATTTCGTGAGGATCTTTATTACCGACTTGCCCAGTTTCCCGTTTCGTTACCGCCGTTGCGGCAACGTGTTGAAGACATCGAACCGCTGGCCAGACAGTTTGCATCCGACGCCTGCAGTTCTCTGCGACGTGAACCGGTACGTTGGTCGGAGTCTGCGCTGTCTTTTCTCTGTGATTACTCCTTTCCCGGCAATGTGCGGCAACTGAAAGGTTTCGTCGAACGCGCTGTTCTGCTTAGCGATGATGGGCACCTGTTGCCGGAACACTTCCCTGTAGCAACCGGTGCCGAAGGTTCTTCTCACGGGGTGACATTGCGTGAACGGATGGAGCATTTCGAGCGAGATGTGTTGCTTGAAAGTCTGCGCAAAAGCAACGGCAATCGAACGCAGACCGCGCGCAAGTTAGGTGTGTCACGACGTACGCTGCTTTATCGAATGATGCGCCTGGATATAAACAGCGCCAGAAAGAACGCTGCCAAGTGCCATAAATAATCGGATTGTCAGTTTACGGAGATGCCTGATGAACATCAGTCAATGGAAGGCTGCGCTCTTTTTTTGTGCGCTATCGATTCTTCTGGGCGGTTGCAGTGGTCCGTTCAAGTTCAGCGATAGTGAATATCGCGTCTTGGGTAATTCGACTTCAAACCATCGCAATTAACGATCAGAGAGACAGGTTGATGGAACTGGTGTTGGAAGTAATCAACACGCCGGAACTCAAGGAGGGGTGCTCACAATCGTGGCGCTTCAAACAGAGCGGTGGTGTTTTGGGGCGCAGTCCCGAGTGTGAGTGGCGCATTGAAGACCAATCGTTCTATGTGTCCAGGCAACATGCGAGCGTCAGTCATGACGACAACGCGTTCTACCTGACAGATATCAGTCGCAATGGCATTTTGCTGAATGGTGTTGAAACCATCGCTGCCGGAGAAAAGCGACGCGTCGAGCATGGCGATACCTATCGAATGGGAGGTCTGTACCTGCGAGCTTGTCTGGTCGCCCCCCGAAACGTACGAGCCAGCCCGGCAGCCCACTCATCGGGTGCCGGACATCCGGTTTTCGCTGAACTCGATCCACTCGCCGCATGGCAGACACATGACAGAAACCACTATTTGTCCGGTGACCTTTCATCCCTGATGGAGGAGCGGGTCGGGTCTTCAGGCGTTGATCCCTATGTGTCTTCAGATCGCGAGCAGTTGTTGCTGCCGGAGTTGGTACCTGTGCCGCTGCCTGCAGCGCGGTGTTATCCGACGAGCGCCGATGACACGGCCGGCTTTTTCCGTCAGCGGCTTGCCGAAGCGCTCGATGTGGACATGAGCGGCGTCGACTCGACGGCGTGCGAGGCGCTGGCGATAGAGGTCGCTCGGCTGTTCAAACAATGCATTGATGGCCTGGAGCACGGTGCATCGACTCGCAACGAGCTCGAGTCTGAATTGGGTGCCTGCCATCCCGAGGCCGGATCCGGCAGGGAACGCACGGTCGACTCGGTGGATGCTGGCCTGATCATCCAGCAGCTTTTGCAACGTCAGTCCGGGCAGGCGTCCCGGATGATCTCCCGATCATTTCGGGCTTCCCGGTCCCATCAGGTTGCTCTTCTCGCGGGTTGTCGGGCTATGGCGCGCTCGGCCCTGGAGCATTTCTCTCCGCAAAGGCTGCACTGGCAGTTCGAACATGAAGACAAGCCCTGGCTACGTACGGCCGGGAACCGATGGCGCGCCTATGTTCGTCACCATCGCACCCTTGCTCAGGACGATCAGTGGACCACGGGACTCTGGAGCCGGGATTTTCTGAAGGCGTACGACGAACAGATTCGCCTGATCAACACCCTTTACCCGAACTGACTGAGATAAACCTGAATGCCTATGTATTACGCCAGGCCATTGATGCTGGCTGCGCTCATGTTGCTGGGCGGTTGCTCGGCGCTGTCGCCTTATTCCACGCAGACCCGGCTGGAGATCAGTCTGACCGGTAGTGATCGACTCAATCCCGACCTCAATGGCCGACCATCACCAACCGTCCTGCGGCTGATGGAGCTGAAGCATCCCGCTACGTTTCAGAGCGTGGATTTCTTTTCCCTCTACGAACGCGCCAGAGACGTGCTCGCGCAGGATCTGGTTGCGACGGAGGAACTGGAGTTGCGACCTGGAGAGCGCGTTGATCTGAAGCTGAAGTTTCAACCCGGCAGTACTTATGTCGGGGTGCTGGCTGCGTATCGCGATCTGCCTGAGGCTCGATGGCGTTACGTGATCCAGCTGACCCCCGAAGCGCTGACACGCGCCGAATTCACACTGGATGAAGCCGGGTTGCATCGCAGTGACGAAACCGTTTCAAGGGCAGGGAGTTAATCATGAACGCTCATAAGGTTATCTGGCAGGAAGGCATGCTTCTGCGCCCTCAGCACTTTCAGCATAACGATCGATACCACGACCAGCAGATGAGGCTGTGCACGCAACTGACCGGCATCCATATGTGGGGTTTCAAAGCGGTTGAAATCAATCAACAGTTTCTGGGCTCGGGTCAGATTGTTCTCAATCAGGCATCGGGTGTCCTGCCGGACGGCACCTTTTTCGATCTGGGTGACCGGGAAAAACCGTTGGCACTGGAGATACCGCCAAACACGGCCAACACTGCCGTCTATCTGGCTTTGCCGCTGGTAACGGGTAACTGCATCGAGGCACGCAGTGCCGAAGAGCCGGATGTGGTTGCGCGATTTACCGCCTACGCCACTGAGGTCGCCGATTCGAACGCCGGAGACGATGCCCGCACCGAAATACTCTGCGCCCGGCCAGAATTTCAGTTGCTGCTTGGGGATCAGAAAACCGAGCACGCTTACGTGAAGCTCAAGCTGTGTCAGGTGCTGGTCAGCACGCCTGACAAGGCCATCAGACTCGACGCCGGATTTGTCCCTTCTTTCATCAATGCGGGCGGGTCGGCTTATCTGATGTCGTGCTTGAAAGAAGTCGTGAGCCTGCTTGAAAACAGAGGCAACGCCATCGCCGGACGTATTCGCTCCAACGGTCAGACAGGCAGCGCCGAGGTCGGTGATTTCATGATGCTGCAACTGATCAATCGTACGGAGCTGGTGCTTCGGCACTATCTGACCCTGCAGGACGTTCACCCCGAGCCCCTCTATCGCGCGCTTCTGGCGTTGCTGGGCGAGCTGTCGACCTTTGGCGCCGAAAGCAAGCGCCCGTTGCTGGACAGTCAGTATCAGCACAGCGATCAAGGCGCAACGTTCGGCAAGGTGATGATTGCGATTCGACAGGTGTTGTCGATGGTTCTTGAACAGCACGCGATTGAGCTGGAGTTACAAGTCCGCCAGTACGGCGTACTGGTTTCTCCGCGTGTGGATCGCCAACTGTTGGGCTCAGCCTCGTTCGTGCTCGCTGCCCGGGCGCAATGTGATGCTGAAGAGCTGCGTCACAGGTTGCCCGCCCACCTGAAGGTCGGCTCCGTCGAAAGTATCCGCGAACTGGTCAGTCTGCATCTGCCGGGTATGCGTCTCAGGCCTTTGCCAGTGGCGCCGCGTCAGATCCCGTTTCATTCGAACAGAACCTATTTCAGCCTGGAACTCAACGAGAAGGAGCAGGCGCAAGTGGATACGTCCGGTGGTTTCGCCTTCCATGTTTCAGGCGATTTCGCCGGGCTTGAACTGCAATTCTGGGCGGTCAGAAACTGATGGTCAGGGACATGCACGGCCATAACGATAACCCGACCCGCCTGCACGGTCAGCGCTCAAGTGAGCGCACTCACGACCGGCTTACTGACGCCGCTGAACGTCAGCCTTTCGAAAGCCTTCAGGAACGATTGACCTACAGTGCCCGGCTGGCGCCCGAAGAGCGTGTGGACTTTCATATCAACCCGCTGATCGCTGCTGCAAGTGATCTGCTGTCACACCTTTCCAGGCTTGCCGCTGCACCTGAAGAAGGAGACATCCGCCCTTTGAACAGAACGCTGATCGGGCAGGTGAAGCTGTTCGAGGCGCATGCTCGGCATCACGCGATAGAGCACGACCAGATGCTGGCTGCACGTTACGTGCTGTGTACGGTGCTGGACGAGGCTGTCCTGACCACTGCCTGGGGCAGTGCGAGTAACTGGTCGACCATGAGTCTGCTGAGTCATTTCCATCAGGAGACGTTTGGCGGCGAGAAGTTTTTCCAGTTGCTGGAGAGACTGGGCAGTAACCCAGCCAAACACCTGCACCTGCTGGAACTGATGTACCTCTGTCTGGCCCTGGGATTCAAGGGCAAGTACCGCGTCACTCTGCGCGCCAATGACGAACTGGACGATATTCGCGACGGCCTCTACCGACAGATACGTCAACTAAGAGGTGAGGTACCCATGACACTTTCGCCTCATTGGCGTGGCTCGCAGGAAGATTCCCTGGAGCCTCCACGGCTCGTGCCGTCGTGGCTGGTCGTCATGTTTACGCTGATGACGCTGGCGGTGATGTATTCGGGGTTTGCGTGGGTGTTGGGCAAGCAGCGCGAGACAGTCCTCAAGCCTTATCAGTTCGTTGATTCAGTGGCGCTTGAGCGTCAGTCGCAAAACCGGGGAACCCGATGAAGATGTTCTGGAAAAAGCTGTTGTCCGTGCTAGGCAGGGCCTGGGTCTGGTCGTTGTTGCTGGTGGTCGTCATGAGCGCTCTGGTCTGGCTATTCGGGCCTTTGTTCGCGGTGGCTGAACTCAGGATTCTGGAAAGCGCGACGTCGCGTCTGCTGGTGGCCATCACGCTGTTGCTTGGCTGGGGGCTGGCAATGGTCTTCGTCGGATGGCGTGCGGGTAAACGCGATGAAAAACAACAGGCCAGCGACACCGAAAGGGAGCGCGTGCTTGAGGGCATCGCGATCGACAAGGAGTCTCGGGAACTGACCCGCCGGTTCAAGGATGCCGTAAGGTTGATCAGCCGTTCGAGTCTTTACGACGGGCGCGGCGAGTCCGCCCGTCAGGAGTTGCCCTGGTATCTGATGATAGGCCCGGAAGGCAGCGGCAAGACCAGCTTGCTGGATTTTTCCGGGCTCGACTTCCCGTTGAACAAGGTGCAGCGCAAGCTCACACGCGATACCAGAAGCACGAGCTGTTGTGACTGGTACCTGACTGATCAGGCGGTGATCATGGATACCGCCGGCCGTTACCTTAGCCAGAAGGGGTCAGAAGTTGACGGCAGCGCATGGCGCACACTGCTGTCGTTGTTGCGCGAGAGACGACGCGTGCGTCCGCTCAGTGGCGTTCTGGTCACTCTGCCAGTCGAGTTGCTGATCGAGGACAAGTCAAACCAACTGGAATCGGTTGCCGAAACCGTTCGAGCGCGTCTGGACGAGATCCATCGTCAATTGAGCATTGAGGTTCCCGTTTATCTCGTGCTGACCAAGACGGACGCCGTTGAAGGCTTTGATGAGTTCTTCGATCAGTTGTCCCGTGAGGAAAGCCGACAGGTACTGGGCTCGACGTTCGGTAAGGGCGAGCGGGGCACCGACATCGATGTTGTCGGCAAGGCATTCGACTCGTTGTTGCAAAGGTTAAGCAGCCAGGTCATCACGCGGCTTCATCAGGAACGCGACATTCAGCGCCGCGGGCGCATGCTCGAATTTCCCGTCCAGTTGGGACGTATCGCCCATAGTCTGAACATCTTTGTCGAACTGGCCTTTTCGGGAAATCGCTACCAGCGTGCCAGCCATCTGCGCGGTTTTTACCTCACCCGTGCGCCTCACATGATCGATCAGGCCAAGCCTTCGCAAGAGCAGGCGGCGCACGATCATGACAGCATCGGTCTGCCTTTGCGACATGCCGGACGCCCACGGTTTATCCATGATCTGCTGGCACGGGTCATCTTTCCCGAGTCCAGGCTGGCGATGCTCGACAAGGATGTGCGTCGACAGCTCGGCTGGCGACAACGCGCGATTCTTGGTGGGGCTGTTCTAGTGGTTGCTGTAGCAGGCGTGGTCTGGGCAACGGGATTCAACATCAACCACGATCGCCTTGAAACACTTCGTCTTACCGCACAACAGTTGGTCAAGCTGCGCTCGCAGATAGCGCCACAGGATGATGTTCTGACTGTGCTCGATGCGCTGAACACTCATTACCAGGCAACCCGTGTGTTCTCCGATCCCGCGGATCTATCCTTGTACGAGCGCAACGGTTTGTACCAGGGGCGGGCCGCCAACCAGGCGTTGCTGGCTGGTTACCATGCACAACTGCAGCGCTTGTTGTTACCCCGTCTGGCAGGATTGCTTGAAGCACAGATGCAAGCGTCCACTTCCGATCGCGACCAGTTGCTGGGCAGCTTGCGCGCCTATCTGATGCTTGTCCGGCAGGAGCGACGGGACAGTGCCTGGCTGAGGGAGTGGATCGCTGCTGACTGGACGATACGCTATGCCGCTCATGCCCAGGCACAGCGTCAGTTGAATGAGCATGTACAGCGTTTGCTGGAACTGCCGTTTGACTACCCCGGCAACGCCGAGCTGGTAGCACAGACTCGGCAGGTGTTGCGCAATGAGTCTCTGGCCAATGTGATTTACCGCGTGCTGCGCGAGAAGGCGCGCACGCTTCCCGAGTACAGCCTGGCTCAGCGAATCGGTCCGCAGCAGATAGTGCTGACAGGCACTGACTATCGTATTCCCGGCTTTTACACCCGTCATGGTTATCAGCAATATTTTGTGGTTCAGGGCTCGACAGTGGTCAGCGACATCCTGCGCGACAATTGGGTGCTGGGCGAGAGCGCAGCGCTTGGCACGGCGGACTTGCGACGGTTGATGGTCGAACTGGAGCAACTGTATTTCCGCGACTATGCCAATCACTGGTCCGAAGCGGTCGGCAGGACGTCGCTGCAGCCCTTTGAAGGGCCGAAGCCGGGGGCGTTGCAAATGGCCGGTCTGAGCGCAGCCAACTCGCCATTGGTGCAGTTGCTGGTCGAAGTCCGGGACAACACCCGCTTTCCAAGCGTGGCCGAGAGCATCGATAAACTGCCAGTCCCGGACAAGACAGGCCTCGCGCCTGGTGCTATTGGCAAGGCTGTTTCAACCGTGGGAGGTCAAGCACAGCAAGCGCTTGCCGATAGTTTGCCCGACGCTGCGAAGAAGGCGCTGCAACGTCGCTTCGATCCGTTGCATCGGCTACTGGACGAAGAAAATGCTCCCGGTCCTGATCTGATGTCCGTGTTCAGTGCACTGGATGACGTTCAGCAGCAAATGGCAACGTTGGGCCGCTCTGGTCAGCCTGAGCTGGCCGCATTCGAGATGGCACGAGGCCGCATGGGCGGGCAGCGTGACGCGTTGAGCAATCTGCGTAATACGGCGGCATCGCTGCCACAGCCTGTGGCCGGCTGGTTCAACGGTCTGGCGGAAGATGCCTGGAGCTATGTCCTGCATCAGTCGTATCAGTACGTCAACCAGCGCTACAAGGACGAGTTGTATAGCTTTTACGGCCAGGCCCTCGACAAGCGTTATCCGTTTTACGCTCACAGTCACAGCGACGTTGCGATCAGCGATTTCCGCGAGTTCTTCAAATCCCAGGGGCTCGCTGACCGCTTCTTCAACAGTTACCTTAAGCCTTTTGTCAGCGGCGAGCCTGGGCACTACCGCTTGCGCAGCATCGATGGCTACAGCCTGCCGATGAGCCGGGCGTATCTTGATCAGATGTCTGTGGTGCACGCCATTCGCAACAGTTTTTTCGCGGGAAGCGCTCAGGAACCCCAGGTGCAGTTCAAGCTGGAGCCTTACACACTGGACCCGAATGTCAGCCGCGCCGAGTTTCGTCTGGGTAACCAGTCGATGGAGTATCGTCATGGGCCTATCGTCCCCGTTGCGTTCACGTGGCCGACCGAGATCGAGAATGGCCGGGCCAGTCTGGTCATGGATCGCATGGCAGGTCGCCCGATGGGTATCGAAAAGAACACCGGTCCGTGGTCATTGTTCCGCCTGCTGGATCTGATGCAGACCGAACCACTCAAGGGACGTGACGTTTTGGTGCTCAAAGCCGATGTGGGCGGGATGCGAGCCAACTACCTGCTGTTGAGCCAGCGTTCTGCAAACCCCTTCGATATGTCGGCGTTGCGAGGGTTGCGCATGCCTGCACAGCTTTGAAGCCACCAGAGGCGCGGGAAAGGCTTCCCGATGTACTCTCAGGCCGCTACAGAATCGAGCGCTTGCTTGGCGCTGGCGGCATGGGAGTCGTCTATCAGGCCCGCGACCTGCTGCACGAACTGATGGGCGAGCCTGATCCATGCATCGCAATCAAGGTGCTCAATGATGACCTGGCGACGGCAAGGGACGCCGATGCGTTGCTTTACAGCGAGTTTGCCCTGACACGGCGCCTTCATCATCCGCACATCGTTCGTTCTTATGCATTTGGCGTGGACGACGAATGCAACCAAGCCTTCATGACGCTTGAATTCATGCGCGGTGTTCGACTTGATCGAGTGCTCAATGAAAATCCCGGAGGATTGCCCTGGGCGCAGGCGAGGGAAATCGCAACACCGCTGCTGGGCGCCCTGACATATGTTCACGAAAACGGCGTGCTGCATGGGGATGTGAAGCCCGAAAACATCATGCTCACCGAGCGGGGCTTGCGACTTTTTGACTTTGGCCTCGGGCAGCCCGTTGAAGGCGTGCTCACCGGACTTCCGCAACTGAACCGACAACGCTTGCAGCCTTGGACACCTCGTTATGTGGCGCCTGAGGTGCGTGACGGCGGCCCACTCACGACACAAGCCGATGTTTACGCAGTTGCTCGAGTGCTTTACGAAATGGCGGCAGGAAGAGAAGCACTCACGGATGTAAGCGACCCCCAGTCCTGCCCGGTTCGCGGCGCTTCATCGTTGCGAAAACCCGAAGGTTTGCCGTCCGCCTGCTGGTCTGAACTCCGTGTGGCGCTGATGGCTGATATTCGTGAAAGAACAATAAGCGCCCGCCAGTTACTCGACGTCTATCAGAGCGCGTCGAATCGGCGGTTTTGGCGATGGGGTCGAGCGATGATTACCCATAAATGCCCCCCGACGACTAGGGTTAGTCCGTAGATCACACTTCATCCAACCTCAAGGAGCATTCATGCACCGCCTGGACTGGCTCATCGACCACATGGAACACAGCGACACGATGGCGCTGTGGCTGCATCGGCAGTTCACCTACGAGTTTGCGCAGCAATCGCTGGCCGACTGGGAGGAAGAGTTTGCCGAGGGGCAGTACAACAATGAGTGGAAATGCCTCATCGCGATTGAGGACGGGCAGTTGTTGGGTGGCGCAGCGTTTGCCGATAACGATCTATCTGACCGACCCGAGCTCGGACCTTGGCTAGCGTGCGTGTTTGTCAGGTCGGAAGCTCGGGGCAGGGGACTTGCAGCCGAGTTGATCGAAAGCATTTGCAGCCATGCCAAACGGAGTGGCGTAAACCGGTTGTACCTGCACACGCACGATCAGCAAACGTATTACGCCAAGCGTGGCTGGCATTTGCAGGAACGCTTTGATGCCTGGGGTATGGCGCAGTGGCTGATGTTTCGCGATTTGTAAAAACCGAGGCATCCGAAGTCGTCTAATCGATTAATCTCACCAGCCGCGGCTCCAGCGAAGACCCCTGCACATCGAGCAACGCCAAGGTCACCGGCAGTTTGAAACGACGCCGTCCCGCACTGCCGGGGTTGATGTACAACCGCTCCCCGCGCCATTCAATAAGCGGTTTGTGCGAATGCCCGGTGACCACCAGCCGTGTGCGCTCATCAAGCAGGGCAGGCACATCGGCGATGTCGTGTACCAGCAATACCTGCCAGCCGCTTAGTTCGAAAATCAGGTGATCGGCGATATCGTTCGCCCAGGGCGAATCCACGTCGTTGTTGCCACGCACAATGTGCAGCGGCGCGATGGCCTCGAGTTGCTCGACGATCTCTGCGCTGCCAATGTCTCCGGCGTGGATAATCTGCTCGCAACCTTGGAGCGCGTTGACCGCTTCCGGGCGGAGCAAACCGTGGGTGTCGGAAATGATGCCGATTTTCATGAGGGCCTCTTGGCGGGAGCTGAACCATTGGGACAGCTTTAATCGGCAAGCGTGCCTGTGAGTTGGCACCGCCACGACTTAATGCCGTCATCCCAAATGAGCGCTTGCGTGATAATTTTCAAAAGCGTACCGTAAGGTTCACTTATGAAGAGGGTCGCATCATGTTAGCCACTTCGAAAACGCGTCTGCTTCACGAGCCGATCAAGCCTGTCATCGGCACCCGGATTCTCAATACCAAAGAGGAGCTGCTGAGCGGCGAGCTTGCGGACGAGATCCGCGGTTTGCTGGAGCAGCGGGGCGTGCTGGTTTTTCCGCGAATCGGTTTCAGCGATGCCGAGCAGATCGCGTTCACCCGCACGTTGGGCGCGTTTTCGGCAGAAGCCAGCGACGGTCAGAATGTCACCAAAATTACGCTGGATGCCAAGGTGAACCCGGCGGGTGCCGAGTTTCTGAAGGGTTCGCTGTATTGGCACATCGACGGCACCAGCAGTGATGTGCCCATCCTGGCCTCGCTTCTGGCCTGCAAGGTGACGGCGACCTGGGGTGGCAATACCGGGTTTTGCAATACGTATGCGGCTTATGAGGCGCTGTCTTCGGCGGACAAGCTGCGCTATGCCGGCATGCGTGTCGTGCACGCGCCCTGGTCGTCGCTGTTTTACTACAATCCTGAGCCGAGTCTGGCGACGCTCAAGGTCATGCAGGCCATTGGCGAGAAAGAACTGCCGCTGGTGTGGACGCATCGCTCAGGTCGCAAATCGCTGATTCTGGGCTGCACGGCGCAGCAGGTGGCAGGCGTCAGCCGGGCCGAGAGCGCACGTATTCTGGTCGAATTGCGGGAGTGGGCGACGGGTGATTCGTTCAGCTACAGCCACGAATGGCAGGTGGGTGATCTGGTGATCTGGGACAACACGGGCACCCTGCATCGTGCCGAGGCGTATGACCCGGAATGCGGGCGTTTGATGCATCGCACCAAGCTGCAAGGCGAGGAACCGTTTGAATGAGCCCCGACTGTGATGTTGTTCGAAAACAGACTCATGTGTACATTTACGTATTGACTCACACCATGCGTTCACATGTTCGCGACATTCGAGCGCTTACGCTCGGTCAGTCATCGGTGTAACGGGCCGTCATCAGTCGGCTGGAGGAGAGATCTATGCCCGGATCCATGCGCGGTACCAAGGAACCCATCGCGGGTGTGTTCGTATTGCTGTTGCTGGCTGCCGGAAGTTGGGCGGCGCAAGAGCCGTTTCCCCACTTTGGCAGCGATATCACGCCTGATTCGCAGGTGAATGAAAAGGTCCGTACACAGCCGGTCCAGTCACGTCAGCTGCCACCGAACGATCTGCGTCGTTTCAGTAACGCCGGATCCACGCCTGACTATGTCCATGCCGTTGCCAGCGCCCGCTGTTCGCCGAGCTCTGTCGCTAAGGTCTGAACAGATGGGCATGACCTGCCCGATATAGCGATGATTCACTGAACGTATCGTTTTCCAGCACGCGTCCTACCAGTATCAACGCGGTGCGCCGGAACCCCTTGGCCTGCACCTTTTCTTCGATGTCCGCCAGCGTGCCCTGTACCCAGTCCTGATCCGGCCAGCTTGCGCGATGCACCACGGCAATCGGGCAGTCCGCGCCGTAATGCGGTATGAGCTCTTCGATGATCCGGTGCAGATTGTTGACCCCCAGATGAATCGCCATCGTGGCCCGATGCTGAGCAAGGCTTGCCAACTCTTCGCCGGGCGGCATTGAGGTCTTGTCGGCGTAGCGGGTCAGAATCACGCTTTGCGAGATGTCCGGCAGGGTCAGCTCTGTGCCGAGCAACGCCGCACAAGCCGCCGTTGCCGTAACGCCTGGGATGATTTCAAAGGGAATGCCCAACTCGCGCAAATGACGGATCTGCTCGCCGATGGCGCCATACAGGCTTGGATCACCCGAATGCACGCGTGCCACGTCCTGGCCTTGCGCATGAGCGGTCTTGATCAGGTCGATGATCTGTTCCAGGTGCAGTTCGGCGCTATTGATCACCTGCACGGCCTGATTGCCCTCCAGCACCGCGACAGGCACCAGCGAGCCTGCGTAGATGATGACCGGGCAGCTGCGAATCAGGCGCTGGCCCTTGACGGTGATCAGCTCCGGGTCGCCGGGGCCTGCACCGATGAAAAAAACGGTCAAGGGAATCTCCTGAAATGAGTCATTGCCGGGATTATCCGCCGGTTGCGGGGCTGGTTGCCAAGGCAAATGTGGCGTGGGTGCTTTTCTGGCGTTCGATCACCAGTCCGGCAGTGCCATCACCCAATTGCGCCGCAAGAGCCAGCGCCGAACCTTCGGCGACGCCGTGACAGCCGGTGTGTTGCAGCACATTCGCCGAGCGATGGGTGAGGTGAAGATCCCAGTACACCAGTTGCGCCGCGTTGAAGAACACCAGTGGCACGGCCAGTTGTCGCGCCAGCGCCAGTAGGCCGGGCTCTTCGCTTTTCAGGTCGATGGAGGCCAGCGCGGTGATGTCGCTCATGTCGAGTCCATGCGCATTGAGGTGGCGCTCCAGCAGTTCATGCAACTGCAGGGCAGAGCAACCGCGCCGACACCCCAGGCCCGCGACAATGACTGAAGCGGGCAGGGCGTTCGTCTGCTCAGGCCGGGTACGGTTCGGCATGCTGCAGATCGGCGTTGTTGCGGCGGAACAGCCAGGCGCTGATCAGGCCCAATGCTACCCAGAACACGGCATTGGTCAGCAGCGAAGCGATGATGAACTGCGATTCGAGTGCTTCAGGCGCGAGACTCTCATGAACCAGCGGCTGCGGCGCGCCGATCACATGAGGCGCAACCAGAATGGCAACGCCCAGCACTTTGAGCAGCAGGTTCTGACCGAAGATCAGCAGCGCGAGGCCAGCAGCGGTAGAGGCCGCGGTGCCAATCCACCAGAACTGACGCTGACCGAGTTCGGCCGCTGCGGTGCCCGGCAGTTCCGGTGGCAGGCCCAGGGTCGGAGCCAGCACGAAGACGGCGAAACCGGCCAGTCCCCATCCGGCGCCCTGAAGCGGGCTGCCCGGTGCGCGCAAGGTGTAAAGCCCGGCTAGCATCAGCGCAAAACCAACCGCGACCACCAGATTGCCACCGGTAGTAGACAGCACGCGCTGCCAGCCGTTTTCCGGTTCCCAGGCGGCTTCGTCATGTTCGTGACTGTGCTCGGCCGCAACGCCGCCAGCCTGTTCATGCACATGTTCGGCGGGTGCGTTTTCGTAGGTCTCGGCCTGTTGGATCAACGGGACGACCCATAAGCTTTGCAACAGGGTCAGCAGCAGCGCTGCGAGCAGGCCGGTGAAGCCTGCGGTGGAGGCGATTCGCTTGAACATTGTGTTGTCCTCAATGACAAGGGAAGGCGGCGCTGTGGCGGGTGTCGTGTGCCGCGTTGTGCACGGCGGCGATGTGCGAGAACCCGGCAAAGTACACCAGGCACGCGCCCAGCAGAGCGGCACTGATGGCGGCGGTGAGACGTTGCGTGCGGGTGGAGCTGGCTGCGGCCGAATGGCTGCTGCTGATGGTCGTCATGGCGTTCCCTCTGGAGACGTTGGGCGAAAGCGGGCCATGCGCACAGATACCCGCTGACGAACGTCAGAGGTTTCAATGGCGCCCGCCCACCGCGGGTGTGTCATTTACAAACGTAGCGGGCCGGTCTCCGGGCTCGCGAGGGGACGTGACAGCACTGTCCGTCCTTCAAAGTCACCTTCCCATGCCTGAGCACAGTGGATCTGACTTCCTCTCGCTTACCGTTGCGGGGGCAGCACCGGACTTGCTCAGCGATCTGAGCGCACCGGTTTCCCGTTTCACCCCGTGAGGGGCACCCGTAACAAGGTGCACAGGAGACCACGCGTGGCGGGGGATCGTCAATCTCTGCGATTGACCTGCCAGCGGTCACTGCGTAGCCTTGCCGGTTCGAGGTTCTTCGCTTGCAGCCCAGTGCGCAAGCGCAGCTAAGACGGGAATGCGGTCAATGCCGCAGCTGCCCCCGCAACTGTAAACGGTCATGTTCATCGCACAGCCACTGCCCAGGCGGGAAGGCGCGATGAGCGCGCGTTGGCAAGGCCCGAAAGCCTGCAATGCGCTGCCGTAAGCCAGGAGACCTGCCTCGAACCGGGCCAAGGCCTGCGAATTCTCACTACAACCGGGCGGGGTGATCCGGTGGCGATCTGATCCGCGTGCGTCGCACGTGGCTCTCGTCCTGTTTGCCCGCCGCATTGCCACAAGGGCATCTGATGAAAACACTGGCCAAGCTTCCCGTCACCATCGTCACCGGCTTCCTGGGGTCGGGCAAGACCACCCTGTTGCGGCACATGCTCGACAACGCCGAAGGGCGTCGCATTGCCGTGATCGTCAACGAATTCGGCGAGTTGGGTATCGACGGCGAAATCCTCAAGCAGTGCACCATCGGCTGTACCGAAGAGGAAGCCAACGGTCGTGTCTACGAGCTGGCCAACGGCTGCCTGTGCTGCACCGTTCAGGAAGAGTTCTTCCCGGTGATGCGTGAGCTGGTCGCCCGTCGCGGCGATCTTGATCACATCCTGATCGAGACCAGCGGTCTGGCACTGCCAAAGCCCTTGGTTCAAGCTTTCCAGTGGCCGGAAATCCGTAACGCCTGCACGGTCGACGCGGTCATTACTGTCGTCGACAGCCCGGCAGTACTGGCGGGTACTTTTGCGGCCTTCCCGGATCAGGTCGATGCCCAGCGCAAGCTGGACCCGAACCTGGACCACGAGTCGCCGCTGCACGAGCTGTTTGCCGATCAACTGGCCAGCGCCGATCTGGTGATCCTCAACAAGGCCGACATGATCGACGCTGACGGTCTGGCCAGGGTTCGCGCCGAAGTCGCCGAAGAGTTGCCGCCTGCCGTCAAGGTGATCGAGGCCAGCAGTGGCCGCCTGCCGATCAGCGTCTTGCTGGGTGTCGGTGCCGAATCCGAAGTCCACATCGACGGTCGCAAGACGCACCATGACCATCATGACGGTGAAGACGATGATCACGATCACGACGCCTTCGATTCGATCTCCATCAAGCTGCCACAGGCCGATGAAGCTGTATTGCTCAAGGCGCTGAACCAACTGGTCGTGCAGCACGGCATCCTGCGCGTCAAAGGCTTCGCGGCGATTCCCGGCAAGCCGATGCGCCTGCTGATCCAGGGCGTGGGCACCCGTTTCGACAAGCATTTCGACCGTGCCTGGCGCACCGACGAAGAGCGCCTGACCAATCTGGTGCTGATCGGCCAGGAACTGGACGCCGCCGCGCTGGAAACTCAACTCAACGCCGCGATCGCGGGCTGACCCATGCACCTGCTGAGAACCCAGCCCGGCGGTTTCGTACCCGACGACAGCATCGCTGACCTGGGGCAGACCCCGGCCGATCTGGTGATTCTCTGCAGCGGCGATTCGAGCCTCGCGCTGCTCGCCGAAGCGGCCCGGCAGTTGCCGGAGGACTACCCCAGCCTGCGTCTGGCCAACCCGATGCAGGTGCAGAATCACGCGTCGGTCGACCTGTACGTCGACGACGTGCTGCGCCACGCCAAGGTCATCCTGCTGTCGTTGCATGGCGGCATCGGCTACTGGCGCTACGGCGTCGAGCGGTTGATGGAGCTGGCCGCGCAGGGCGTCACGGTGATTATGGTGCCGGGGTGTGACCGGCATGATCCGGAACTGATCGACCTGAGCACCGTTGCAGCAACCGACTGCAACCGCCTGTGGCAGTTCCTGCGTCAGGGCGGCCTGCAGAATGCGCTGGATCTTTATAGCTGCATCGCCAGCACCTGGCTGGGGCGCGATTATTCATGGGCCGAACCCCAGCCACTGCCACGCACCGCTATTTATCATCCGAAGCGGGCAACTGCCGGATTGGCGGACTGGCAGGCTGACTGGCGCAACGATCAGCCTGTTGCAGCGCTGCTGTTCTATCGTTCGCACCTGCAGGCCGCCAACACCGGGTTCATCGACGAGTTTTGCGAGCGACTGCAGGCGCAGGGCCTCAACCCTTTGCCGATCGCCGTCGCCAGCCTAAAGGAGGCTGGCTGCTTCACGCAGGTAGAAGACTGGCTGGATGAGGCTGGAGTCGAGCTGATCCTCAACACCACCGGCTTTGCCCAGTCGAGCCCGGAAGCGCCGCATCTGCGGCCGTTTCGGCGCGATGTCCCGGTCATCCAGGCCATCTGTGCGCAAGACAACGAGCCTGCCTGGAGTGCCAGCGCACAAGGCCTGGGTGCCCGCGATCTGGCAATGCACATCGCCTTGCCGGAACTGGACGGGCGCATCATCAGTCGGCCCATCAGCTTCAAGGATCTGGCATGGCGCAGCGAGCGCAGTCAGTCCGATGTGGTCTGCTATCGGGCGCATCCCGAGCGCATGGACTTCGTTGCCCAACTGGCACGACGCTGGATTCTGCTGGCGCGCCTGCCCAACGCCGACAAGCGCGTGGCGTTGATTCTCGCCAACTACCCGACCCGCGATGGCCGAATCGGCAACGGCGTCGGGCTGGACACACCCGCAGCCGCGCTTAATATTCTGCGTGCCATGCAGGCCGAGGGCTATCCGCTGGCCGGGCTGCCTGACAGCGGCACCGAACTCATTCATCAATTGCTCGGCGGCGTGACCAACGATCGGGACAGCATCGACCAGCGTCCATGTCAGCAGAGCATGGCGCTGGATGAGTACCTCGAAGCCTTCAATGCATTGCCGCAGGCCAACCGTGACGCGGTGAACGCCCGCTGGGGCGCGCCGGATGCCGATCCCATGTTTCGCAGTGGCCGGATGATGATCGCAGGCCTGCGCTTTGGTCTGACCTTCGTCGGCATCCAGCCGGCCCGTGGCTATCAGGTCGATCCGAGTGCGGTCTATCACGACCCGGATCTGGTGCCGCCGCATGGCTACCTCGCGTTCTACTTCTGGCTGCGCAAGGCCTACGGCGCACACGCAGTGGTGCACGTCGGCAAGCACGGCAATCTGGAGTGGCTGCCCGGCAAGGGCGTCGGCCTGTCCGAGAATTGCTGGCCGGATGCTGTGCTGGGCCCGATGCCGAACATCTATCCGTTCATCGTCAACGATCCGGGCGAGGGTGCACAGGCCAAGCGTCGTACGCAGGCCGTGATTATCGACCATTTGATGCCGCCGCTGACCCGCGCCGAAACCTATGGCCCGTTGCGCAATCTGGAGCTGCTGGCGGACGAGTATTACGAAGCGCAGCTGCTTGATCCTCGCCGCGCCCGCGAGCTGCAGCGTGACATTCTGAATCTGGTTCGCGAAACGCAGATCGACCGTGAGCTGGCGCTGGACGAGACGACCGACAGCGACGCCGACGCAGCAATCTGGCTGCCGCGTCTGGACACCTATCTCTGTGATTTGAAGGAGTCGCAGATCCGCGATGGCCTGCATATCTTTGGTCAGTCACCTGAAGGACGTTTACGCACCGACACGCTGCTGGCCCTGTTGCGTATTCCCCGTGGCGATGGCCGTGGTGCTCAGTCGAGTCTGTTGCGGGCCTTGAGCAAGGCATTCGATCTGGGCTTCGACCCACTGGACTGCGAACTTGCCGAACCCTGGCAAGGGCCGCGTCCGACCGAGTTGCTGGGCTTGAGCACTGACCCGTGGCGCACGGCTGGCGACGCGCGTGAGCGCCTTGAGCTTTACGCAGCTGCCCTTATCGAGCGCATCTGCGACGGTCAGGACGTGACGGATTTGCCGGAGCATGCCGACCTGGCGCTGATCCTCGACAGCCTGCGAGAAGTGGTCGCCCCACGCCTCGATGCCTGCGGCCCGGGAGAAATGCAGGGCATGCTGGATGCACTGAGTGGCCGCTTCGTGCCTGCCGGGCCCAGCGGTGCACCCAGTCGCGGGCGGCTGGATGTATTGCCGACCGGGCGCAATTTCTTCAGCGTCGACGTGCGTAACCTGCCGACCACCACGGCGTGGCGCATCGGTTTTCAGTCGGCCAATCTGCTGTTGGAGCGTCATCTTCAGGATCACGGCGATCACTTGCGGCAGTTGGGTCTTTCGGTCTGGGGTACGGCGACCATGCGCACTGGCGGCGACGACATTGCGCAAGCCATGGCGCTGATGGGCGTGCGTCCGGTCTGGGCAACGGGTAGCCAGCGTGTCGATGATTTCGAGATTCTGCCGATCAGTCTGCTGGATCGTCCGCGCGTGGACGTGACGCTGAGGGTTTCGGGGTTCTTCCGCGATGCCTTCGCCAACCTGATTCGTCTGTTCGACGCTGCCGTGCAGGCTGTTGCGGCGCTGGACGAGCCGGATGATCTGAACCCGATTGCCGCCCGGGTACGTGAAGAACGAGCGAGTTTCATCGCTGAAGGTCTGAGCGAGGACGAAGCGGCACGTCAGGCTGGGTGGCGGATCTTCGGTGCCAAGCCCGGCGCTTATGGCGCGGGCGTTCAGGGCGCCATCGATGGGCGCTTGTGGCAAAGCCGCGAGGATCTGGCCGAGGTTTATCTGAATTGGGGCGGTTATGCCTATGGCGGCTCCGACGAGGGTACGCCCGCCCGGCAGCGCTTCGCTCAGCGCCTGTCTCAGGTGCAGGCCGTGGTACAGAATCAGGACAACCGCGAGCACGATCTGCTCGATTCCAACGATTACTACCAGTTTCAGGGTGGCATGCTGGCCGCCGCCGAAACCCTCAGCGGGCAGAAGACCGCCAGCTACCATGGCGATCACAGCCAGCCGGACCTGCCGAAGATCCGCACCTTGAAGGAAGAGCTGAACCGCGTGATCCGCTCGCGGGCAGCCAATCCGAAGTGGATCGACGGCGTCAAACGTCACGGCTATAAAGGCGCGTTCGAAATGGCCGCGACGGTGGACTTCCTGTTCGCCTTCGATGCGACGACCGAGCTGATCGATGATCACCAGTACGCACTGTTGGCCGATGCCTACCTGCTTGATCCGTCGACTCGTGAATTCATCGAACAGCACAATCCCGATGCCTTGCGTGACATGACCGAGCGCATGCTCGAAGCGCAGCAACGCGGCCTCTGGCAGGAACCGGGCGATTATCAGCAAGCCCTGGAAGACCTGCTGCTGGATATAGAAGAGAAGTGATGACCTTGTCTGACTCAAGCCTTGCCAATACGCCACATTTTCCACTGGCCGCCGTCGTGGGCGCCGATGAACTGAAGCTGGCGCTGTGCCTGACCGCGATTGATCCGCGCATCGGTGGCGTCTTGATCGAAGGTCCGCGAGGCATGGCCAAATCGACCCTGGCGCGCGGACTGGCGGACCTGCTCGCCAGCGGGCAGTTCGTGACCCTGCCATTGGGCGCGACCGAAGAACGGCTGGTCGGCACGCTGGACCTGGATGCCGCGCTGTCCGAAAGCCGTGCGCGTTTCTCGCCCGGCGTACTGGCCAAGGCTGACGGCGGCGTGCTGTATGTCGATGAGGTCAACCTGCTGGCCGATCATCTGGTCGATCTGCTGCTGGATGTCGCTGCCAGCGGTGTCAATCTGGTGGAGCGTGATGGCATTTCCCATCGTCATGCCGCCCGTTTCGTGTTGATCGGCACCATGAATCCGGAAGAGGGCGAACTGCGTCCGCAACTGCTGGACCGTTTCGGCCTCAACGTCGCTCTGAGCGGACAGACGCTGCCTGCCGAGCGCAGCCAGATCATCCGCAGACGTCTGGATTTCGATGCCGATCCGCATGCGTTCGGCGCTCAGTGGCAACCCGAGCAGGATGCATTGAAACAGCGTTGCGAGCAGGCCCGTTCGCGGCTGGCGGATATCGAACTGGATGACGCGTCGTTGGCATTGATCACCGAACGCTGTTTCGCAGCAGGCGTTGACGGCATGCGTGCCGATCTTGTCTGGCTGCGCGCCGCACGGGCACATGCAGCCTGGCGCAGCGTCGCACAGATTGAAGAGCAGGACATTGATGCCGTGGCCGAGTTTGCACTGCGACACCGCCGTCGCGAACACTCGCCGCCTCCACCACAATCGCAGTCGCCTGAAACGCCGCCTTCCGGCTCATCACAAAAGCAGGATGACGTGGGCGGGCAGGGCAGTTGGGGTGAGCTGCCGGCTCAGGCAGTGCCTACCGGCTCACGTCGCGAAGTGCCGAGCTGGCCAAAAAAGCCTTAGGCATCCGCCCCAAGCGCTCCAGGGGGGAGGATGCCGTTCCCCGGCCGGGTCGACTTGCTTCGGGGAGGACAGGCGCATCAAGAGCAGGTTCGGACGGCCCGGTGCAATGGCTGCCTACCCTGATGAAAGGTCGTCCGAAAAAGACTGGCGATCTGGTTCGCCAGCCGCGTAGCAGTCGCCCCAGTGAGCTGTTGCTGGTGATTGTCGATGCGTCTGCGTCGACGAAGCGGCATCAGGCGCTCAGCCAAGCCAAGGGCGTGCTGTCTCAGGTATTTGACGATGCCTATCGCAGCCGCACCCGTCTGGCCTTGCTCACGGCCAGTGGCCACGCGCCGAGCTGGCAGCATCAGGGTTTGAAAGCATCGTCAGCGCTGACTCCCTGGCTTGATGCGCTGGGGGCGGGAGGCGGAACGCCACTGCTGCAAGCTCTGGAAGAGGCCCGGCTCTGGCTGACGAAACGCAGCAAGCGCTATCCGTCTGAACAGCAACGGGTGCTGGTGCTGACCGATGGCAGGCTCAAGCAACTGCCTGCGCTGCTGGCTTTCGAGTGCGCGAGTCTGTTGATCGATATGGAAAAAGGCCCGATCCGGGTGGGAAGAGCGCGGGAACTGGCGCGCGGCCTGGGGGCGGAGTATCGGCATATTGATGAGCTTGGCTCAGTCGACTGACATCCTGAGGTGATTCAAGTGAAGCGCTCTGCTCACTGAGTCAGTGTCATTTGTGGCGCGGAGCGCCATGGTGTGCCTGTCCATGCGGAGCACTCATCGCTCCCACTCTGCGCTCATCGTTATACACAAGTCATCTGGCTATCCAGTGAGACAGCGGCACTGCCG
>NZ_JARVSO010000057.1:0-24783 GCF_030209155.1 Pseudomonas sp. fls2-241-TYG-175
CATCAGTGCCGCTGCCTCACTGGGTAGCCAAATGACTTGTGTATAACGATGAGCGTGGAGTGGGAGCGATCACGTCAGCCTCAACGGCCCAGGTACACCTCGATCACGCGTTCGTCTGCCTGCACATCGTTCAATGAGCCTTCGGCCAGTACGCTGCCCTGGTGCAGTACGGTCACGTGGTCGGCAATCGAGCCGACAAAGCCCATGTCGTGCTCGACCACCATCAGCGAATGCTTGCCCGCCAGGCTTTTGAACAGTTCGGCGGTGAATTCGGTTTCGGCATCGGTCATGCCTGCGACTGGCTCATCGAGCAGCAGCAATTGCGGGTCCTGAACGAGCAGCATGCCGATTTCCAGAAACTGCTTCTGACCGTGTGACAGCAGCCCTGCCGGGCGCTGCATGGAGCCTGTCAGGCGAATGGTTTCCAGCACCTCGTTGATGCGGTCGCGCTGTTCGCCGTTCAGGCGCGCCCGCAGGCTGGCCCACACCGACTTGTCGGTCTTCTGCGCCAGTTCCAGATTCTCAAACACACTCAGTGCTTCGAACACTGTGGGCTTCTGGAACTTGCGGCCGATCCCGGCCTGGGCGATCTGTACTTCGCTCATCTGCGTCAGGTCCAGCGTTTCGCCGAACCAGGCCTTGCCGTGGCTGGGCCGGGTCTTGCCGGTGATCACGTCCATCAGCGTGGTCTTGCCTGCGCCATTGGGGCCGATGATGCAGCGCAGCTCGCCGACGCTGATGTACAGATTCAGGTCATTGAGCGCCTTGAAACCGTCGAAGCTGACGCTGATGTCTTCCAGAGTCAGGATCGTGCCGTGGCGTGTGTTCAGTCCCTTGCCGGCGCTTTGGCCCAGACCGAGCGCGTCGCGGCTGGTGCCTGCATCGGAGTTGGGGTCCAGCACCGGCTCCAGCATGAAAGAAGGCGTTGGCGTGGTTTTCATGACTCGCTCCTTTTCTTCAGTACGCCGATGACGCCTTTGGGCAAGTAGAGCGTGACGATGATGAACAGCGCGCCGAGAAAGAACAGCCAGTACTCCGGGAATGCCACGGTGAACCAGCTCTTCATGCCGTTGACCAGACCGGCACCCAGCAGCGGGCCGATCAGCGTGCCGCGTCCGCCCAGCGCCACCCAGACCGCCGCTTCGATGGAGTTGGTCGGCGACATTTCGCTCGGGTTGATGATGCCGACCTGCGGCACATACAACGCACCCGCCAGGCCGCACAGGACCGCGCTCAGGACCCAGACGAACAGCTTGAAGCCGCGTGGGTCGTAGCCGCAGAACATCAGGCGGTTTTCCGCATCGCGCAAGGCGGTCAGCACCCGGCCGAACTTGCTCTGTGCCAGCCGCCAGCCGATGTACAGGCTGACCACCAGCAGAATCACGGTCGCCAGAAACAGCGTTGCACGGGTGCCCTGCGAGCTGATGCTGAAACCCAGAATGCTGCGAAAGTTGGTGAAGCCGTTGTTGCCGCCGAAACCGGTTTCGTTGCGGAAGAACAGCAACATACCCGCGAAGGTCAGCGCCTGGGTCATGATCGAGAAATACACGCCCTTGATCCGCGAGCGGAAGGCGAAGAAACCGAACACCAGCGCCAGCAGGCCCGGCGCCAGAACCACCAGACACATGGCCCACAGGAAGTTGTCAGTGCCGGCCCAGTACCACGGCAGCTCGGTCCACGACAGGAAGGTCATGAACGCCGGCAGACCGTCGCCCGCCGCCTGGCGCATCAGGTACATGCCCATGGCATAACCGCCCAGCGCGAAGAACAGGCCGTGGCCCAGCGATAGAAGCCCGGCATAACCCCAGACCAGATCCAGTGCCAGAGCGACAATGGCGTAGCAGAGAATCTTGCCTACCAGCGTCAGGGTGTAGGCCGACACCTGCAGGCTGTTATCGGCGGGCAGCAACGAGAGCAAAGGCATGGCCAGCAAAACAGCCAATACCAGAATGCCCACCGTCAGGGTGCCTTTGGGGCCGACCTTTTGTGCAGCAGTTACCATCAATGGCTGGCTCATCAGTCGATCACCCGTCCTTTCAATGCGAAGAGGCCTTGCGGACGTTTCTGGATAAACAGAATGATCAGCGCCAGGATCAGGATCTTGCCCAGCACGGCGCCGATCTGCGGTTCGAGAATCTTGTTGGCGATGCCCAGCCCGAAAGCCGCCATCACGCTGCCTGCCAGCTGCCCGACGCCGCCGAGCACCACTACCAGGAACGAGTCGATGATGTAGCTCTGGCCCAGGTCCGGGCCGACGTTGCCGATCTGGCTCAGGGCGACACCGCCCAGTCCTGCGATGCCGGAGCCCAGCCCGAAGGCCATCATGTCGATGCGTCCGGTAGGCACGCCGCAGCAGGCGGCCATGTTGCGGTTCTGTGTCACGGCGCGCACGTTCAGGCCCAGGCGGGTCTTGTTCAGCAACAGCCAGGTCAGCATCACCACGAACAACGCGAAGGCGATGATCACGATACGGTTGTAAGGCAGCACCAGATTGGGCAGTACTTGAATACCGCCGGACAACCACTCCGGGTTGGCAACTTCAACGTTCTGCGCACCGAAGGCCAGGCGCACGGCCTGAATCAGCATCAGGCTGATGCCCCAGGTGGCGAGCAGGGTTTCCAGCGGACGGCCATACAGATGACGAATTACCGTGCGCTCCAGTGCCATGCCGATCAGCGCCGTGACGAAGAACGCGACGGGCAGCGCCACCAGCGGGTAAAACTCGATGGCGCCTGGTGCGTAGCGCTGAAACATCAACTGCACGACATAGGTCGAGTAGGCACCCAGCATCAGCATTTCGCCGTGGGCCATGTTGATCACGCCCAGCAGGCCGAACGTGATCGCCAGGCCCAGCGCCGCCAGCAGCAGGATCGAGCCCAGCGACATGCCGCTGAAGGCCTGACCGAGGATCTCACCGATCATCAGTTTGCGTTTGACTTGGGCAAGGCTGGTTTCGGCGGCAATGCGCACCGACGCGTCGGTTTCAACGCCCGGCGACAGCAACGATTCAAGGCGGGTGCGGGCCAGCGGATCACCGGTTTCGCCCAGCAGGCGCACAGCGGCAAGGCGCACGCTGGGGCTGCTGTCGACCAGTTGCAGGTTGGCCAGTGCCAGGGTCAGTGCGTCTTTGACGCTTGAGTCTGTTTCGGTCGCCACGCGCTGGCTCAGCAGGTCCAGTTGCGCAGGGCGCGCGCTTTTCTGCAGTTGCAGAGCGGCGGCCATGCGCAGCTTTACATCGGCTGCCAGCAGTTGGTGGCTGGCCAGCGCGGTCTCGACCAGACCCCGCAGCCGGTTGTTCAGGCGCAGTTTGCGCGGTTCATCAGGTGTAGGGGCATCTGCCGCAGCCGGGACATCGGCGTCCACCGCGACATAGGTGTCATTGTTCTCGATCCAGGCCCGCTTGCTACTGTCCGCAGCCACTCGGCCGTCGCGCAGTGCTTCAAGCAACTCGACCCGCTCAGGAATAGGCTTGGCCGCCCAGGCTTCAAGCAATTCTGCCTGTTGCGAAGAACTGGCCGCTGCGAAATCACCCGCGTCACTGGCCTGCGCCGCGAAAGGCAGCAACAGGGTGATGGCAAGGATCAGGCGGTAAAGGTAAGAGGGCATATCAATGGCCTTGATTCATGTTCGTGCGGGTTGATCGTGCCGATGGTCCGCATTGGCATGCCGCCCGAGACGCTCTGCGTCACGTTCCAGAGCGGACGCGGAACGTCCTGAGCGGCGTTCCCACGCGGGAGCGTGGGAACGATCATATGAGCGCTGATCAGTTGCTCTTCACCGCATGGTCCGGCTTCTTGTCGTTGCCAGGGATGTACGGGCTCCACGGCTGGGCGCGGATCGGCTCCTTGGTCTGCCAGACCACGTTGAACTGACCGTTTTCCTCGACTTCACCGATCATCACCGGCTTGTGCAGGTGGTGGTTGGTCTTGTCCATGGTCAGGGTGAAGCCGGACGGCGCGGCGAAGGTCTGTCCGGCCATTGCTTCACGAACCTTGTCGACGTCGGTGGACTTGGCTTTCTCGACCGCCTGCGCCCACATGTGGATACCGACGTACGTGGCTTCCATCGGGTCGTTGGTCACGGCCTTGTCAGCGCCCGGCAGGTTTTTCTTCTTGGCGTAGGCTTTCCAGTCAGCGACGAACTTCTTGTTGACCGGGTTCTCGACCGACTGGAAGTAGTTCCAGGCCGCGAGGTGACCGACCAGCGGTTTGGTGTCGATGCCGCGCAGTTCTTCTTCGCCCACCGAGAAGGCCACGACCGGTACGTCGGTGGCTTTCAGGCCCTGGTTGGCCAGTTCCTTGTAGAACGGCACGTTGGAGTCGCCATTGACGGTGGAGATGACCGCCGTCTTGCCGCCAGCGGAGAATTTCTTGATGTTCGCCACGATGGTCTGGTAATCGGCGTGGCCGAACGGGGTGTAGACCTCTTCGATGTCGCTGTCCTTCACACCTTTGGAATGCAGGAATGCGCGCAGAATCTTGTTGGTGGTACGCGGGTAGACGTAGTCGGTGCCCAGCAGGAAGAAGCGCTTGGCTTCGCCGCCGTCTTCGCTCATCACGTACTCGACCGCAGGAATGGCCTGCTGGTTAGGCGCTGCACCGGTGTAGAACACGTTTGGCGACATCTCTTCGCCTTCGTACTGAACCGGGTAGAACAACAGACCGTTGAGTTCTTCGAAGACCGGCAGGACCGATTTGCGCGAAACGGAGGTCCAGCAGCCGAACACCACGGCGACCTTATCCTGAGTCAGCAGCTGACGGCCCTTTTCGGCGAACAGCGGCCAGTTGGATGCCGGGTCTACGACCACCGGCTCCAGCATCTTGCCGTTCACGCCGCCTTTGGCATTGATCTCGTCAATGGTCATCAGCGCCATGTCTTTCAGCGAAGTCTCGGAAATGGCCATGGTGCCGGAAAGCGAATGCAGGATGCCGACCTTGATGGTTTCGGCGGCCTGAACGGTCCATGACAGGCCCATGGCTGCGATGGATGCGGACAGGGTGAAGGCTTTGATCAGGCTGCGACGCTTCATTGGACGGGCTCCGTTGATCTGTTTTTTTTTGGATTGGCAGAACGACTCTTTGAAGGCTTCCAAGCAAAGGCTGTGCCCAGCCTGAGAAAACGCTTTGGAAGGGGCCTTCGGGAGCGTCGCAGCCATCGGAGTGCACTGAAGTGGAGCTGGCAGGGGAGGCTGGTGCGAAGTGAGGGGCAATATTGGTGCGCAGGGTGCGCATAACGAGAAAAGCCGCCCGAAGGCGGCTTTTTTTGTAACTTTAAAGAACGAGACCTGATCCTGTCAGGTGAGGAATTCATCACAAAACCGCCCGCCGGTTTCAGGCCCCGCCGCGTGCAATTTAAGCTGCTGCCGAGGAATTAGCAAAGCGGGAGAAAACTATTCGGTCAAATAGCCAGACGACCACCAACGAAACCCCCACCAGCGGAAACGCGACCGCGATGCCAAACATGATCACCATGGCGGTTTTCCAGCGGGGCAGGTCGTGGCGCAGTGGCGGTACGCCGAGGCCGCCCTGAGGACGACGTTTCCACCAGATCACCAACCCGCTGACGGCGCTGAGCAGGATCATCAGACAGGCGAGGAAGATCAGCAACTGATTGATCCAGCCGAAAAACTTGCCCTCGTGCAGCATCACGCCCATCTCGGTTGCCCGTGAAACCAGGCTGTAATCCTGCCAGCCTACATCCGCCAGCACCTTGCCGTTGTACTGGTCGATATGCAGGGTGGCGTCGTTGCGTGGATCATCGGCAAACACCGATACCGTGAACACGCCTTCGGCAGTCTTGGGGGCCGTGATGCTGTAGCCAGGCTCGATGCCCTTGGCGGTTGCGATGTCGACCACCTGTTGCAGGCTGATCTTCGGCGCTGCCGGGCCTGCCGACATGCCGTGCTGATGCATGTGCTCGGCATGCTCACCGGTCGATTGCGGCATCGGTGTGTTTTCCATTGCCCACGGCACGGTCTGGGCGCTGGCGGTGTTGAGTTCGCCGGCCATTTGCGTGGACTTGGGCACGTCGGTCCACATCGCAGCCGGGAAGGTGTTCCAGACCGCTGCGTACTGTTTGCCCCACATGCCGGTCCAGGTCATGCCGCTGAGCAGCATGAACAGCAGAATCAGTGACCCCCAGAAGCCAGTCACCGCATGCAGGTCCTTCCACAGCACGCGACCTCGCGCAGTCAGCCGGGGCCATAGCACGCCTGCGACGCGTGAGCCGCGTGGCCACCAGAGGTACAGCCCGGAAATCACCAGCATGATGCCCCAGCCTGCCGCCAGTTCGATCAGCCGGTCACCGACAGTGCCGATCATCAGCTCGCCATGCAGCGCGCGGGCAATGGCCTGCAGGTTCTGCTTCGCATCCTGAGTGCCCAGAATCTCGCCGCGATACGGATCGACGAAGACGTTTACCTCACGGCCCTCATCACGAATCACGAACTGCGCGCTGCCTTCGGCGCTCACGGGCGGGAAATACTTGCTGATGGCGGCCTGTGGGTAAGTGCTCAGTACACGCTGTTGCAATTCATCGGCACTGATCCGGTGGTGAGCAGGCGTCACGCTCAGCAGGTCGCTGTACATCAGGTTGTCGAGTTGTGGCTTGAACAGGTAAATCATCCCGGTCAGCGACAACAGAATCATGAAGGGCGCAACGAACAATCCGGCGTAAAAATGCCATCGCCAGGCCAGGTTATAGAAAGAAACGGTGGGTTTTGACACGGTCAACGCTCCCGAATAGGGATAACACAGCACAACCTGCGCGCAGCCGCTGGCTGCGTACGGTCATGAAATTTCTGGTTTCAGGCTGTGAGCAGCGTTGGGGGTGCCCGACTCCGGGCATTGGGGAAGATCGCTCGCCGCGCATGCCCGAGCAGGGGCTGCGCCGCGAAAAAGTCTGCATGCCCGGGCGGAGCCGCTGCGACCAGCACCGGGACATAGGGAAGCGCAGGGCAACTGAACAGCAGCGTGCAGTAGCCGCATTTGGCCCACAGCGCATGGTCGCTCGCGCCTGCGTCAGTCGGAGTGGCGTGTTCACTGCCGTGATGAGCATGGCTGTCGGCCGAACTGCCCATGTCCATCGACATGGCAGGCGGCATCGACATGCCGGCGTGCTGATCCATCGGCATCGACTGGGAAATCAGTGGACCGATGAAGATCATCAACATGGCGAACAGGCTCAGCCACGCCCCCCGGTTTTTATCTGGGGCGGCTGATCGTTCGCGGTCTCGGCGCATGGCGCTCAATCTGGAAGGCTACTCAGTGCTGGTGTTCGGGTGCCTGCTTTTGTACCACGACCTGCACCTCAACATCTCCGGCCTTCTCGAAATGCAGCGTCATTGGAAAGCGTTGTCCGACGAGCAGCTTCGAGCGGTCTTTGATGTCCAGCAGCATCACGTGCCAGGCCATGGGCGCGAAGGTCACGGTCGCCCCGGCAGGCACGTCTACGGTCTGCACCTGCTGCATTTTCATCAGGCCATCTGCCTGAATGTGTTCATGCAGTTGGGCCTGACCTGCAATCGGGGTGTCGACGCCGAGCAGTCGGTCGCCTGTATCACCTTTGTTTTCGAGCACGAAATAGG
The DNA here is from genome assembly GCF_030209155.1 of Pseudomonas sp. fls2-241-TYG-175. Lineage (NCBI taxonomy): Bacteria > Pseudomonadati > Pseudomonadota > Gammaproteobacteria > Pseudomonadales > Pseudomonadaceae > Pseudomonas > Pseudomonas sp. fls2-241-TYG-175. The sequence goes on from NZ_JARVSO010000057.1 coordinate 7,586, forward strand.
CGGCTACGTTTGGCGCATTGGGCGGCAGCTCCATGGACCATGGGTGGGCGATCATGATCTTGCCAGCGGTGTACTGGTGAGCGTGGGCGAAACAGGCAGGCAGCAGCAGAGCGGCCAGCACGAGGGCTTTCTTGAGCATTGGGGTTCTCCGGTCAATCCATTCAGGTGCATCGAGGCACGGGCAAACGGGGTATCAGACCGGCGGAGAGGCTCGCGGATTGGCGCTCGGCCATTGCAGACGCGGCGAGGCATGAATCAGAAAAATCGCAGGCGCAAAGCGCTCAGGCTCCAGGCGCGCCACCAGCCCGTGGCTGAAACCGGGCTGAACAACGACGAATACCGACCCTGAACAGCACGGGCAATGCTGCATCGTGGATGGGTGCTGCTGATCGTCGGCCATGCCTTGCGACGCTTCGCCCAGTGGAATGGCAACCAGTCGGGTGCCGCCACCACCACAGAACGCTCCCCACAGCACCTGCTCCCCGGCCACACGTGGCGTGCTGGGTGACAGTGGCATGGCCAGCAGACTGAACAGCACTGCAAAGCAGGCAATCCAGACCGTTGTTGTGCGTCGTTGAGACATCACAGGTTCCGTTCGTGTCGGGTGATCAACCCCACCATTTAGCCTGAATGAGGGGGATAAGTAAAAAGGGCAGGGAGTGACGGGGTGTCGCGGCTCTTGAAGAATCGTTTCTTTCAGGCTGGCTGCGCTTCGGTTGGCGGGTGTATGCCGTTGCTGACGGCACCCACTTGCTCAATGCACGAACAGTGCGACGATAGAAAACACAAGAATCACGAATCCGGTGGCGCTGGTCCATCCGGCTTGCCAGTTGTCTTTGAGCCAGGAGCCTTTCTTCGGGTATTTACCCCACGTCACGATCCGCACGATAGGCCAGCCGATGGGATAGCAGATATAACGAAGCGGGATTTCGAAGAAGAGCTGAAAGAATGCGTCTGACACGGGATCACTCCGCTGGTAACGGCAACCGTTGTCCGGCCATCAACAGCGCGAGCCGACTCAGGCTGCTCCATGGTGAGCCTGCTGCCTGACCCTTGATCTGCGCATCGATACGTTGCGCATCCATGAGCAACTGGCTCCAGCGCTTCGCCGAATGACGTTGCAGGGCCTTGCTCATCAGCGGTTTGCGTTTGTCCCAGACCGGCGGACGGGCTGAGCTGAATATCTTGTCCATCGGCACGCCCTGGCTGAATTGCAGGGACATGTTGGCCAGCGCCCGCAGTTCGCGGGTGAGCGCCCAGAGAATCACCGGCGTTTCGACCCCTTCGCCGCGAAGCCCTTCCAGCATGCGCAAGGCATGCGCCGCTTCGCCATTGAGTACGGCATCGGTCAGGCCGAATACATCGAACCGGGCACTGTCGGCCACCGCCGCCTGCACGGTTTCGACGGTAATCTGCCCGTCCTCGGCCATCAGCTTGAGCTTTTCGATTTCCTGCGCAGCGGCCAGCAGGTTGCCTTCGACACGTGCGGCAATCAGTTCGACCGCATCCTGAGTCGCCGCAAGCCCCGCCTGTGACAGGCGCTGACGAATCCATTGCGGCAACTGGCCAATGTCCACTGGCCAGATCTGCACAAACTGAGTCTGCGCGCCTTCGACCAGCGCCTTGCCCCATTTGGTTTTCTGCGCGCTGCCGTCGAGCTTGGGCAGGCTGATCAGAAGCAGTGTGTCTTCAGCAGGCCGGGCGCAGTATTCGATCAGAGCAGCAGCACCCTTGTCACCGGGCTTGCCGGAAGGCAGACGCAGTTCCAGAAGGCGACGTTCGGCAAACAGCGACATGCTGGCGCCGGCCTGCAGCAGCGTGCCCCAGTCAAAGCTGGCATCGGCGCTGAACACCTGGCGTTCGTCGAAACCTTGCTGGCGGGCCGCTGTGCGGATGGCGTCGGCAGCTTCCTGGCAGAGCAACGGGTCGTCACCACTGATCACGTAGACCGGTGCGAGCGTGCCTTGCAGGTGCTTGCCGAGTTGGGCGGGGGCGAGTTTCATCGTCGAAAGGATGCCGGGGTCGGCGAACCGGCCCCCGGACATTTACCTGTTCGGGATTTCAACAGGCGACTGTTGAGGTGTTGAGTCACGAATACGCTGAGCTTCTTCCAGAGCGTCGGCCTCAGCCTTGGCAACTGCGTCGGCCTTGGCCTGCAGTTCGTCCAGGCGAGACGGCGTCAGTTGCTGCAGACGCGCCATCATTCTCTGAATCAGCTCGTTGCGCATTTCGCCACGTACCTGAGCCGCTTCCTGATCGGAGCCGGTCAGGTTGTTGCCATCGTGTACGTAGGAACGGTCCACGCTGACCTTGTCGCCGAGCAGGAAGCGGTCTTTCTCGCCACGCACTTCATAGTTGAGCGTCGTGGTCAGCTGATACTCGGCCGAACGGCCCGAGCCGCTGAAGCTGGCGTTACGTTGTGTTTCGGCTTCGTTGACCAGTACCAGCTTGTACGGCGCGCCGGTGTAGACCTTCACGCCGGAGCTGGTCAGTACACGCGTGAGCTGGGTAACGGTTTCGCCGTAGGCATTACGCGCGCTGACATCCAGTTCCTTGATGGCCAGATCGGTCGTGCCGGTGCCACGCAGATGAAAGCCGCAGGCGCTCAGCAGAACGGCAAGGCCCATCACCAGCAAATTGCGTTTGATCATCTTGATGCTCCCCTTGAATCCTTGTGGGCCGACTTCGCGTCCCTTGGAAATATGTTCGGCACCCGGTCTGCCGGGTGCCCGATCTCATCAGCTTGCGACGATATTGACCAGTTTTCCTGGCACAACGATGACCTTGCGGATCGTCAGGCCATCAATGAAGCGCAGTACGTTCTCGTTGATCCGGGCAGCGGCTTCCACTTCTTCGCGGCTGGCGCTGGCAGGCATCTCGATGTGACCGCGCAGCTTGCCGTTGACCTGGATCACCAGTTGCAGCGTGTCCTGCACGAGAGCGCTTTCATCCAGCGCAGGCCAGCCTGCATCAATGACTGGCGTAGTGTGGCCCAGTTCCTTCCACAGCTCGTGGCTGATGTGCGGCGTGATCGGCGCCAGCAGTAGGGTGACGGTTTCCAGCCCTTCCTGAAGCAGGGCGCGATCCTGTGCAGTGGCCTGCGGGACCTTTTCCAGCACGTTCATCAGCGTCATCACCTGAGCGATGGCGGTGTTGAATTTCTGGTTCTGACCAATATCCTGGCTCGCCTGTTTGATCGCCTGATGAATTGAACGGCGGATCGCCTTCTGATCATCGCTCAACGCGGCCGTATCCAGCTTGCCGGACACACCCTGCGCGACATGGGCCTGTGCCAGACGCCAGACGCGACGCAGGAAGCGGCTCGAGCCTTCGACGCCGGAATCGGACCATTCCAGACTCATGTCAGGTGGCGAGGCGAACATCATGAACAGGCGGCAGGTGTCTGCGCCGTACTGATCGATCATGGTCTGCGGGTCGATGCCGTTTTTCTTCGACTTCGACATCTTTTCGGTGCCGCCGATCTCAACCGGCAGGCCGTCGCTGGTCAGCTTGGCACTGATCACCTTGGCCTTGGCGTCACGCTCCAGCGTCACGTCGGCCGGGTTGATCCAGGTCTTCTTGCCGCTGGTTTCCATGCGGAAGTAGGTTTCGGCGTTGACCATGCCCTGGGTCAGCAGGTTCTTGAACGGCTCGTTGGACGTCACCAGACCTTCATCGCGCATCAGCTTGTGGAAGAAGCGTGCGTACAGCAGGTGCAGGATGGCGTGCTCGATACCGCCGATGTACTGATCGACCGGCAGCCAGTGGTTGGCGGCGTTCGGCTCGACCAGGCCACCTTCGTAATGCGGGGAAGCGTAGCGTGCGTAATACCAGGAGGACTCGACGAAGGTGTCCATGGTGTCGGTTTCGCGCTTGGCCGGTGCGCCGCATTTCGGGCACTTGCACTCGTAGAACTCGGGCATGCGCGCCAGCGGTGAGCCTGCGCCATCCGGCACGACATCTTCCGGCAGCACCACGGGCAATTGATCTTCAGGGACCGGCACGTCACCACACGTGTCGCAGTGCACGATCGGAATCGGGCAGCCCCAGTAGCGCTGACGGCTGATGCCCCAGTCGCGCAGGCGGAACTGGGTGCGTGACTGACCCAGGCCTTTCTTGACCAGCGCAGCTTCCATCGCGTCGAACGCGGCGGTGAAGTCCAGGCCGTCGAACTCGCCGGAATTGATCAGCACGCCGTGCTCGCCGTAGGCTTCCTGCCACGGTGCCGGGGTTTCGTCGCCTGCGCTGGTGCGCACCACGGCCTTGATCGGCAAGTAGTATTTGGTGGCGAATTCGAAGTCACGCTCGTCGTGCGCAGGCACAGCCATGACCGCGCCGTCGCCGTAATGCATCAGCACATAGTTGGCGACCCACACCGGCAGCTTCTCGCCGGTCAGCGGGTGCTCGACGAACAGCGATGTCGGCAGACCTTTCTTTTCCTGGGTGGCAACGTCCGCTTCAGCAACGCTGCCGCCCTTGCATTCATCGATGAACGCTTGCAGTTGCGCGTCTTCCTTCGCCGCTAGGGTCGCGAGCGGGTGCTCGGCGGCCACTGCCACGTAGGTTGCGCCCATCAGCGTGTCGGGACGGGTGGTGAAGACTTTCAGGGTACCGGCTTCGCCGATGCTGGTCTGATCGTAAGGGAACTGCACTTCCATGCCGCGGGATTTGCCGATCCAGTTGCGCTGCATGGTCTTGACCTGTTCAGGCCAGCCCGGCAGTTCGTCGAGGCTCTCCAGCAGCTCATCCGCATAAGCGGTGATCTTGAAGTAGTACATCGGGATTTCGCGCTTCTCGATCAGCGCGCCCGAACGCCAGCCGCGACCGTCGATGACCTGCTCGTTGGCCAGAACAGTCTGGTCGACCGGGTCCCAGTTCACGGTGCCGTTCTTGCGGTAGATCACGCCTTTCTCGAACAGGCGAGTGAACAGCCATTGTTCCCAGCGATAGTAATCAGGCTTGCAGGTGGTGATTTCACGCGACCAGTCGATGGCCAGGCCCAGGCTCTTGAGCTGGGTCTTCATGTAATCGATGTTTTCGTAGGTCCACTTCGCTGGCGCGACGTTGTTGTCGATGGCCGCGTTTTCCGCCGGCATGCCGAAAGCGTCCCAGCCCAGTGGCTGCAGGACGTTCTTGCCCAGCATGCGCTGGTAGCGGGAGATCACATCACCGATGGTGTAGTTGCGCACATGACCCATGTGCAGCTTGCCGCTGGGGTAAGGGAACATCGACAGGCAGTAGTAGGTTTCCTTGCCTGGCTGTTCACTGACTTCAAAAGACTTTTGCTCTTCCCAGAAGGTCTGGGCGGCGGCTTCGATTTCGCGGGGCTGATAGAGTTCGTGCATGGCTACTTTTGACTAAAGATTAGTGACCCTTGACCTCTTCATTGCTTCGCCGAGTCAGGTCTGCACCGCTTGCCGGACAATTGCAACTGTCTGTGCGGTGCGTACAGGCTCAAGAGAGCGGAAGTGGAATGGCAGGAAGCGTCGTAGCATACATGAGCGCCGTCTATCGAGGGAGTCCTGATTGCTATGCGCGGCAGCCACGGCCCCGTCCAACCGCCGTCTCTGGCCGTTGGTCGCCCTTATCCGCCTGTTCCGGCAGCAGCGCTAAGCTCATTCTCGAGGGTATGTTCTATCTTCAGTGAGGTGAGCGGATGACAGAGTTGCAGCACACTGTAAGCACTTATGAGCTGTATGAACGTTTGATCGATCGTCTCGGGCTTGCTCTTGAAATGGCAAGTACTGCGGTTCGGCTCCGAAACGAGTCGCCTGCCGTACTGGAGCTCAAAGGGTTGAGCAGTGCCGAGTTCGAGTGGATCGAGGCCTACCTTGAAAAAGGCGCGATGGCGGCAAACGGGGCTGTCAAGGGTAAGTCAAAGGGCAGTTTCACGCGATCACCGGAGCAGACCAGTTTGGCCAGGACGCCTGGACAATCAGCCACTATCATCTGGCTGAAAGATCGAAAGCGTGGCAGGTCATCGATGCGGTCAGGCCGCAACAACTGATACAACGATCAGGCTTTCCCCCGGCAGGCTGCGGGCCTGCCTTTTAAGCATTGTTGCTTAGCTTCAAACCTTTTAGGCTTCGGGCATCTCTGGAGATGTCCGATGCCTTTGCGTTACCTGCTCAAGACCCTTCTTCTGCCTCCCGGCATTCTCTTTCTATTGCTGATTCTGGCCTGGTGGTTGCGACGTTCGCGGCCGCGTATCGCTGCCGTGTGCTTCGTGACCGGCCTTGGCGGGTTGTGGCTGATGAGCCTGCCGGTTGTCGTGGAGTGGGGCGCAGGCAGAATGGAGCAGGTTCCGCCCCTGCCGCAGGCGCAGTGGGCGAGTCTGGCGCAGCAGGCCGACGCGATTGTGGTGCTGGGCAGCGGGCGCGAGCGCAATTCGCCGACCTGGGGAAGCGATGTACCCACGGGCATTGGTCTGGAGCGGCTGCGGCTGGCGGCGCGCCTGTCCAAGGCGTCCGGGCTGCCCGTGCTGACAACGGGCGGCCTGCACTATGACGAGCCTCCCAGTGAAGCGGCGATCATGGCGCAGTCGCTGCAGGATGATTTCGGCGTCGCCGTGCGCTGGCAGGAAGATCTGAGCCGGACGACCTGGGAGAACGCCAGGCTGACCGCTGGTATTCTGCAGCCTCAAGGGATCAAGCGAGTCGTGCTGGTGACGCAGGCCTGGCACATGCCGAGGGCGCGCTGGAGCTTCGAGAGGGCCGGTTTTACCGTGGTGGGTGCGCCCGTGGGTTTTCTGGGCGTGGACAATGCCCGGCCGTTCGGCGGCTGGCTGCCCGAGAGCCGGGTGTTCATGCAGAGCGGCGTATTGCTCAACGAAGCGATGGGCTTGCTGGTCTATCCGCTGATTTACCCCTAGGTGATCAGAAGCAATCCCGCCCAAACCCGGGATTGCTCTGAAGCCCAATCAGACCGTCTTGGAGATGCGGGCTGCCAGCAACGCCCAGCCAAACAGCAGCAGGCAAATGATCGCCACAGGCCACGAACGCCAGTGCAGGTAAGGCGTCAGGCCTTGCATCGGCACTACGTCGCCATACAACACGCCACGCTCGAACTGCGGAATCTGCACGGTGATCCTGCCGAACGGATCGATGAGTCCTGTCACGCCGTTGTTGGTGGCGCGAATCATCCAGCGTCCGGCTTCAAGCGCGCGCATCTGGGCCATTTGCAAATGCTGCAGCGGGCCGATCGAAGTGCCGAACCAGGTGTCGTTACTGACCGTCAGCAACAGATCGCTCTGGGCCGACAGGCCTGCGGCAAATTCGGGGTAGACCACTTCGTAGCAGATGAAGGGCGCGATGTGATAACCCTTGGCCTGCAGCAGTGCCTGATCGTCCGGGCCTCGGGCGAAGTCCGACATCGGCAGGTCGAAGAACGCGATCAAACCGCGTAATACGTCCTGCAGCGGCACGTATTCGCCGAATGGAACGAGTTTCTGCTTGTAATAGGTGCCGTCACCCTGGCCGACCACGGTGATGCCGTTGTAGTAGCGGTATTCGCCGCGCCCGGTCAGTTCGCGCACGGGCACGCCAGTGATCAGCGCCGCGCCACGCTCGGAGGCGAATTTGCCCATCATCGACAGATAGCCTTCGGCGCTTTCCTTGAGCACAGGTACGGCGGTTTCCGGCCAGACGATCAGGTCGGCCTGTTGCGACCTGAAGGTCATGTCGCGGTACAGCGCCAACTGGTCGTTAAGCTTCTGCGGGTCCCACTTCATGCTTTGTTCGATATTGCCCTGCAGGGTGACCACTTTGAGTGGCTTGCCGGACGGCGATGTCCAGGCATAACCCTTGAGTGCCAGTCCGGCGACCCAGGGCGCCAGCAACAGCAGCACGCCAATCGCCAGAAAGGATTTACGCGCCCGCAAGCGGTGCAGATTGCACAACAATGCAGCGGTCAGGCCCAGTGCGAAGGAAATCAGCCAGACGCCGCCCACCGGTGCAAGCCCCGCCAACGGTCCGTCGAGCTGGCTGTAGCCGGAATACAGCCAGGGGAAACCGGTAAGGAACCAGCCACGAAACGCTTCCTGGCCCAGCCACAGTGCAGCGAACGCCAGCGCGTCGGCCAGTGGCGCTTCGTTACGCCGCAGCCAGCGCGCCCAGACCCAGGCGGGAAGGGCGAAGAACAGTGCGATGGCGGCGATGAACGCCAGCATCAACAACCCGGCCAGCAGCACCGAAGCGCCGCCGTAGGTGTGAATGCTGACGTAGATCCAGCTGGTACCAGCGCCGAACAGGCCGAAGCCGTAGCACCAGCCGCGTCCCAGCGCCTGGCGCGGACTCAGTTCGCGCAGCCCCAGATAAAACACTGCGACTGCCACCAGGATCAGTGGCCAGACATTGAACGGTGCCAATGCCAGGGTCGTGAGTCCGCCAGCGACGACGGCCAGCAGGTTGCCGGGCCAGCCGGGACGCGTAATCCAGCGCATGTAGGTTCCTTAAAGCGGCATCAGGGTGGTGTTACGGGCGATTGATGGGGCTCAGACGCAGCAAGTGGATGCGACGGCTGTCTGCGCTCAGGATGCGGAAACGATAGGCACCGATTTCGGTGATTTCGTTGCGCTTGGGCAGGTGGCCGAAAGCATTCATCACGAGGCCGCCGACGGTGTCGAACTCTTCGTCGGAAAACTCGCTGTCGAAGAACTCGTTGAAGTTTTCAACCGGCGTGAGGGCCTTGACCAGGAAGTCACCGCTGGGCAGCGGCTTGATGAAACTGTCTTCCTCGACGTCATGCTCGTCTTCGATGTCGCCGACGATCTGTTCCAGCACGTCTTCAATCGTCACCAGACCTGCCACACCGCCGTACTCGTCGATGACGATGGCCATGTGGTTGTGGTTGGCGCGGAATTCGCGCAACAGAACGTTGAGACGCTTGGACTCCGGCACGAAGGTCGCCGGGCGCAACAGTTTCTTGACATCGTCACTGTCGCCGTCGGGCTTGAGGATCAGCGGCAGCAGATCCTTGGCCAGCAGCACGCCGAGGACGTCGTCGTGGCTCTCGCCGATCACCGGATAGCGCGAGTGCGCGGCATCAATGACGGCGGGAAGGAATTCGCGGGGTGTCTGGGTCGCCTTGATGCTGATCATCTGCGAGCGCGGCACCATGATGTCGCGTACCTGCAGGTCGGCAACCTGGATGGCTCCCTCGACGATGGCCAGCGCTTCGCTGTCCAGCAATTTGTTCTGGTGGGCTTCGCGCAGCAGCTCAAGCAGCTCCTGGCGGTTTTTCGGCTCATGGACAAAAGCCTGGGTCAGTTTACCCAGCCATGACTTTTGTCCGTTGCTCGATCGGTCTTCGCTCATAGCCCTTACTCGTGGTCCTTGCTTGATGTTTCTGAATGTTGAGGTTCGGTGTCGTCGTCGGCATAAGGGTCGGGATAGCCCAACTCATCAAGCAACGTTCGTTCCAGCGCTTCCATCTCTTCGGCTTCTTCATCGTCGATATGGTCGTAACCGAGCAGATGAAGACAGCCGTGAATCACCATGTGCGCCCAGTGGGCGTCAACGGTCTTGTTCTGTTCGGTCGCTTCGCGATTCACCACCGGTACGCAGATGACCAGATCGCCCAGCAACGGGATATCCAGCATGTCATCCGGTACATCTGCCTGGAAGGACAGCACGTTGGTGGCGTAATCCTTGTGCCGCCAGGTGTGATTGAGTTCACGTCCTTCGACTTCATCGACCAGTCTGATGGTCAGTTCGGAGTCGGCACTGCGCTGACGCAGGCCCATTTCACACCAGAGGCGGAACTGGGCTTCGGTCGGCGCAGGGGTTTCGCTTGCGACTTGCAGGTCCAGCTCAAGCATCGCGGTTCTTGTCCCGTGAGTAACTGTTGTTGCTCGACGAGCCGTCGCTGAAACGATCATCGAAGCGCTCATAGGCCTCAACGATGCGTTGCACCAACGGGTGGCGAACCACGTCCTTGGGCTTGAAGTGCGTGAAGCTGATGCCCGGCACGTCCTTGAGCACATCGATGACATGCGTCAGACCCGACTTGGTGCCCTTGGGCAAGTCGACCTGGGTGATGTCGCCGGTGATCACGGCGGTGGAGCCGAAGCCGATACGGGTCAGGAACATCTTCATCTGCTCGACGGTGGTGTTCTGACTTTCGTCGAGAATGATGAAGCTGTTATTAAGGGTGCGTCCGCGCATGTAAGCCAGCGGTGCCACTTCAATGACCTGTTTCTCGATCAGCTTGGCAACGACCTCGAAGCCGAGCATCTCGTAAAGCGCGTCGTAGAGCGGTCGCAGGTACGGGTCGATCTTCTGGGCGAGGTCGCCGGGCAGAAAACCGAGTTTTTCACCCGCTTCAACCGCAGGGCGCACCAGCAGGATGCGACGGATCTGCTCACGCTCCAGCGCATCGACTGCGCAGGCGACAGCGAGGTAGGTCTTGCCGGTACCGGCAGGGCCGATGCCAAAGTTGATGTCGTTGCCGAGGATCTCTTTGACGTAGCGCTGCTGGTTGATGCCACGCGGGCGGATCATGCCCTTTTTGGTGCGCAACGCAACGCCGACTTCGGCGGCCGGGTGGTTATCCAGCCCGTCGACGCCCGATTCCTGCAGGAACAGGTGAACCATATCCGGCGTCAGGTCGGTACCCTTGGTTTCCCGGTACAGACGGCGCAACAGATTTTCGGCCGAGGTGGTGTGTTTGGAGTCGCCAATGAGCTCGAACTGATTGCCGCGATTGCGGATCTCGATGTCCAGGCGTTGTTCGATCAAGCGCAGATGCTCGTCGAGTTGCCCGCACAGGTTGGCGAAACGATGGGCCTCGAAAGGTTCGAGGGTGAAACGATGAGGTTCTATGGGTGCGTTCAAGGTCTTTTAATGGCCGTCCGGCGGCAATTGAGATGTATTGAAGAATACTCCCTGGCGGTGGTCAGGCGAAAGCCTTGCCTTCTGCATGGAGGATTCACCGTGCTCAATGGTAGGGACCGCACGGAAACGAATTCATTCGGCCATTCGTTTCCGCGACGGGGCGCAAGGGTTATTGAAGCAGAGATCCGCGCAGGGAATGAGGCTGTGCGTCATCGATATGCACGTCGGCGAACTGGCCGATCAGTTTCGGGTTGTCGCAGCGGAAATTGACGATCCGGTTGTTCTCGGTACGGCCCTGCAGCTCGCCGGGGTCCTTCTTGGAGTAGTCGGTCACCAGAATGCGCTGGGTGCTGCCAACCATCTGTCGGCTGATCTCGAAACCCTGCTGGTTGAGCCGTTGTTGCAGCGCGGCCAGACGTTCTTTCTTCAGGGCTTCCGGCGTTTCGTCTTTCAGATCGGCCGCCGGTGTGCCGGGGCGCGGGCTGTAGACGAACGAGAACGAGAAGTCGAAACCGACATCCTCGATCAGCTTCATGGTGTTTTCGAAGTCTTTCTCGGTTTCACCCGGAAAGCCGACGATAAAGTCGGAGCTGATGCAGATGCCCGGAACGGCGGCCTTGAGCTTGCGCAGCTTGGACTTGTATTCCAGCGTGGTGTGGTTGCGCTTCATGGCCGCCAGAATACGGTCCGAGCCCGACTGCACCGGCAAATGCAGGTGTTTGACCAGCTCAGGCACTTCGGCGTGGGCCTGTATCAGGCTGTCGGAAAACTCCAGCGGGTGCGACGTGGTATAGCGAATGCGGTCGATGCCATCGACTGCAGCGACCACGCGGATCAGGTCCGCCAGGTCTGCAACACGCCCGTCGTGCATGGCACCGCGATAACCGTTGACGTTCTGACCCAGCAACGTGACTTCGCGCACACCGTTTTCCGCCAGATGAATGACTTCGGTGAGCACGTCATCAAACGGTCGGCTGACTTCTTCGCCACGGGTGTAAGGCACCACGCAGAACGTGCAGTACTTGCTGCAGCCTTCCATCACCGACACGTAGGCACTCGGGCCATCGACGCGTGGTTCGGGCAAATGGTCGAATTTTTCGATTTCCGGGAACGAGACGTCGACCTGCGGCAGGCGCGTGATGCGTGCGGCGTCGATCATTTCCGGCAGGCGGTGCAGGGTCTGCGGGCCGAAGACCACGTCCACGTAGGGCGCGCGGTCGCGGATGGCCGCGCCTTCCTGACTGGCTACACAGCCGCCAACGGCAATCACCATTTCCGGGTTGGCCAGTTTCAGTTCGCGCCAGCGGCCCAGTTGGGAGTACACCCGGTCCTGGGCGCGTTCGCGAATCGAGCAGGTGTTGAGCAGGATCACGTCGGCGTCTTCCGCGCGGGCGGTGACTTCCAGGGCCTGATGTTCGCCCAGCAGGTCGACCATGCGCGAGCTGTCGTACTCGTTCATCTGGCAACCGTGGGTTTCGATATAAAGCTTCTTGGCCATTCGTGATCATCAGCTGGTTCAAAGAACCGCGCATTATAGGGGCGATACGCTTGGGTTCCTAGGGGCGATCCGACGGGCATGCTATAGTGCGTGCCCCTTTTTCATCCGCGAATCGTTACCCGCCAACCATGATCAAACGCGAAGCTCCAATCTATAAGGTGATTTTCCTCAACCAGGGCCAGGTGTTCGAGATGTACGCCAAGCAGATCTATCAAAGCGATCTGTGGGGTTTTCTGGAAGTGGAAGAGTTCGTCTTCGGCGAGCGCACGACAGTGGTGGTCGATCCGAGCGAAGAAAAGCTCAAGGCCCAGTTCGAGGGCGTGGTGCGCAGTTTCGTGCCGATGCATTCGATCGTGCGTATCGATGAAGTCGAGCGCATGGGCACGCCGAAGATCAGCGAAGCAAAGGGCGTCAGCAATGTGATGCCGTTTCCCATGCCGATGCCGGAAAAATAACCAGAGAGTCGAGACTGTTGCCCTGAAGACAATCGATCAGGGCAATGGGGAGAATGGGCTGCGACCTTCGGCCGTTTGCAGTTCCATGAGGTATTTGCGGAAAATCTGTCCCAGTACCTGAGTGGCGACTTCCAGCTCGTCGCGCTTCATTTTTGCCGACACTTCGTCCGCTGCGTCCAGTGCATCTTCAGATCCGTTGACCGCTGCCATCTTCAGCACGATATAGGCCTGGATGTTATTGGCCTGCACACCTTCGCCACGACTGAACATCAGGCCCAACTGATATTGCGCCTGCGCGTGACCCTGCAACGAAGCCTGCTCGAAATAACCGAGGGCCTGTGGCAGATCGCGAGGTACATTCTTGCCTTCGTAATAGAACTCACCCAACTCGTACTGCGCCTGTGCATCCCCGGACTGAGCGGCCTGCTGACAGGCTGTAAGTGCAGCGGGCAGGTTCTCAGGCTGAGTATTGAGGGTGCAGCGACCCATCGCTGGGATCAACAACGAGTTGCTGCCGGCAGTAGCCAGCAGAGGATAGACAAGCAACAGGCAGCCCAATGCAAGGGTGCGGCCGGTGCGGTTCATGGAAGTCGACTTACCTCTGAAAAAGGTGCGGGCGTGCCCGACCAGCTAAACGTGCTGGCTGCGCATTATGAAATAAGCAGAGCCAACCTTACAAAGTCTTTACGGATTTTCTGCTGCACGGCCAGTAAAAAACTACGGACCCTCAGGCGAAAAACCCTGAAGCAAGACAGTCGTTTCCCATGTTTGCGTCGATTGATCACGTCAATCGCACTGCAGTGTAGAAGCTAATTGCTGCAACAACGTTCAGTTTCATTCATCGATATGATTCGCGCAGGCGAAACTTGCCTGCACGAATCATCCGCAGCGGCTTATTTAAGCGCAGCGAAGGCCTTTTCGGCAGCGTCCAGCGTCAGCTGCAATTCGGCATCGCCATGGGCAATGGAAGTGAAGCCTGCTTCGAACGCGCTTGGCGCCAGATACACACCGCCTTCGAGCATCAGATGGAAGAAGCGCTTGAAGCGGTCGGCGTCACTGGTCATCACGTCCTGGAAGGTGACGATTTCCCTGGCATCGCTGAAGTACAGGCCGAACATGCCGCCCGCCTGGGTGGTCACGAACGCAATGCCAGCGGCATCGGCACGCTGTTGCAGGCCTTCCAGCAGGCGACGGGTGTAATCGCTCAGTTCATCGTGGAAGCCCGGACGGCTGATCAGGCGCAGCGTGGTCAGACCGGCAGCCATTGCCAGCGGGTTGCCGGACAGCGTGCCTGCCTGATAGACCGGGCCGAGCGGGGCGATGTGCGACATGATTTCGCGTTTGCCGCCGAAGCAGCCGACCGGCATGCCACCGCCGATGATCTTGCCGAAGGTGCTCAGGTCTGGCGTCACGCCGTAGTACGCCTGTGCGCCGCCGAGGGCAACGCGGAAACCGGTCATGACTTCGTCGAAAATCAGTACCACGCCGTGCTCGTCGCACAAGTCGCGCAGGCCTTGCAGATAACCCGGCGCTGGCGGTACGCAGTTCATGTTGCCGGCCACCGGCTCGACGATGATGCACGCGACTTCCTGGCCCACTTGCGCCAGCATTTCACGCACCGCTTCCAGGTCGTTGAACGGCACGGTCAGGGTGTGTTTGGCAAAGGCTGCAGGTACGCCCGGCGAGCTCGGTACACCCAGGGTCAGTGCGCCGGAACCAGCCTTGACCAGCAGGCTGTCGGAGTGGCCGTGGTAGCAGCCTTCGAATTTGATGATGCTGTCGCGGCCGGTGTAACCACGGGCCAGACGGATGGCGCTCATGGTGGCTTCAGTGCCGGAGCTGACCATGCGCACCATTTCCATCGACGGCACCAGCGAGCAGACCAGATCGGCCATCTCGGTTTCCATGGCGGTCGGTGCGCCATAGGACAGGCCGTGTTCCAGTTGGCTGCGCACTGCGTCGAGCACTTCCGGGTGGCTGTGGCCAAGAATCATCGGGCCCCAGGAACCCACGTAGTCAACGTAGCGTTTATCGTCTTCATCAGTCACGTAAGCGCCAGCAGCGTGCTTGAAGAACAGCGGTGTGCCACCCACGCTCTTGAACGCACGAACCGGCGAGTTCACGCCACCGGGAATATGTTTTTGAGCATTGGCGAACAGTGTTTCGGAACGGGACATGATCGGGTCTCTGCTTTGAAACGAGGAAGTCGGGTCTACGCTGGCGTCAGCCGAGGTGAGCAGTGACTGCTTTATTGGAGAGGCGTGAGCCAGAGAAAGCGCAGGAGGCGCCACTATAACAAATGATGAGCGCCGGTCAGATGCACATGTCCGAATTCAGCCAGACTTTTACCGGAGCCTGGAATAGAGTCTGCCCATGAACACTCTCGATCCCACTATCTGCTACGCCGCGTTTATCGCCAGGGACCGCCGGTTTGACGGCTGGTTTTTCATGGGCGTGTCGTCCACCGGTATTTATTGTCGGCCGATGTGCCCGGTGCGTGCGCCGCAGGCCAGAAACTGCAGTTTCTACAGAACGGCTGCGGCAGCCGAGCAGGCGGGGTTTCGTCCGTGCCTGCGTTGCCGTCCGGAGCTGGCTCCCGGACAAAGCCTGTTGGACATGTCGAGCAGGCTGGCACAGGCCGCGGCCCGGTTGATAGAGGAGGGCTTTCTGAGTGGCAGAACACTGGATGCGTTGGCTGAGCGAGTCGGTGTCACGGCACGGCACCTGCGACGGATTTTTGAAGCCGAGTTTGGCGTCTCGATGATTGATTTCGCACAGACGCAACGTTTGTTGATTGCCAAGCGCCTGTTGACCGACACCGGATTGTCCATGACCGAGGTGGCGCTGGCGGCAGGTTTTGGCAGCGTGCGACGTTTCAATGATGTCTTTCAGACGCGCTACGGCCTGAATCCGACGCGGCTGAGGAAGGCAGCGCACAAAGCCGACGACGCCGAACTGCGCTTCGAACTGTCCTACCGGCCGCCATTTTCGTGGAAAGGTGTGCTGGCGTTTCTCGCGCATCGCTGCATCGCCGGAGTCGAGCATGTAAGTGACGACGTTTATGCACGGGTCATCGAAGTCGAGCATGCGGGGCGCAAGGTCTCGGGCTGGATCAGCGTGACCGATGCACCGCTGCGGCATGCGCTGGTGGTGACCATGTCGGCCTCGTTGCAATCGGCGGTCGCGGTGGTGCTCGGGCGGGTGCGGAGGGTGTTCGACACTGGCTGCCGACCTGATCTGGTCGATGCGCACCTTGGACCGCTTATTGGCGATCTGCACGGCATGCGTGTTCCCGGCGCGTTCGACGGCTTCGAAATTGCGGTGCGGGCGGTGGTCGGCCAGCAGATCTCGGTGCTCAATGCACGAGCGATTCTGGGCCGGATTGCTGAACGATTCGGCACACCGGTCAGCACTGCACCCTTCGGGCTGCATCATGCGTTTCCGACCGCGCAGGCCATCGCAGCCCTGCATTATGAGGACCTGATCGCCACCGGCCTGATCCGCATTCGCGCCGAGGCGATCATCGCGGTTGCCGAGGAAGTGGCGGCGGGGCGGATCCTGCTTGAGCCGCTGGTGCCGCTGGACGAAACGCTGGCTGCGCTGCGACACATTCGCGGCATCGGCGAGTGGACCGTGCAATACATTGCCATGCGCGCCCTGGGCTGGCCCAATGCGTTTCCCGAAGGTGATGCGGTGCTCAAAAAACGCCTGGGTTGCACGACGGCTGCGCAACTCAACGAGCATGCGAGCCAGTGGGCGCCGTGGCGAGCCTACGCGACCGTGCATGTCTGGCATCAACGTGAGGAGAGACCATCATGATTCCCGGCTATCTGCTTTCAAGTCCCTTGGGCGACATCGCCCTGCGTGTCGAGGACGATGCGCTGACTGGCGTTTACTTCATCGGCCAGAAGCACTATCCCGGTCTGGTGATGATGCCCGACGACCAGCACGTGCCCAGAGTGGTGCGGATGGCGCAGGAGCAACTGACCGAGTTCTTTCGCGGCGAGCGCCGGGCCTTCGATGTGCCGCTGCGCATGCGCGGCACGCCGTTTCAGGAACAGGTCTGGGCGGAACTGGCGCGCATTCCTTATGGCGAGATGATTTCCTACGGAGCGATGGCAAGAAAGATGGGCCTGAGCCCTGGTCATTCGCGGGCAGTGGGCACCGCCAATGGCAAGAACCCGATCTCCATCATCGTGCCGTGCCACCGGGTCATCGGCTCGGGTGGCGATCTGACCGGTTATGCCGGTGGCGTCGACCGCAAACGCGCACTGCTGGCACTGGAAAATGCGACCGGCATGCCGGATTTCGAGTTCAAGCTGGTGGGGCAGGCTTAGCCCTGATTGCTCTCGCGCCGGGATGTGACGCAGAGCGTCACGGGCTGCATGCCCACGCGGAGCACTCATCGTTATA
>NZ_JARVSO010000063.1:0-24743 GCF_030209155.1 Pseudomonas sp. fls2-241-TYG-175
TATGCATTCAGTCAGTCACTTTCGTTTAGGCCCCCGTTTTGCGCGTCTTGCGGACGTGTGTATAACAATGAGCGCAGCGCGTAGGAACGATCATCATCGTATTTCTTCATGAGGACGCGCGTATAACGACAAGAGCCGCCGCGTGGTTGAATTCGTCCGTGAAAGCGAAACGCCCGGACATCTCCGGGCGCTTCACACTGCGGGTTTCAGGCAGAAAGGTAATCGTCGACGGATTTGACCGTCGCATAGCCGAATTCGAACGCCGCCATCATCGCAGCATGCACCTGGGCCGCAGGTACATTCACGCCGTTGTAGCTCAGGTCCAGCGTCGCACAGGCGTCGTGCAGTACGGTCACGGGATAACCCATGTCTGCTGCAGCACGCACCACGGCGTCGATGCACATATGGCTCATCGCGCCGATCACCACGACTTCCTGAACACCGAACGCCTCCAGTTGATGCTTGAGATCGGTTTCCCGAAAAGCGTTGATGTGTTTCTTGACCGTCACCGTTTCTTCGCCTTGCGGCGCAACGGCGTGCTGAATTTCTGCACCGTTCGAGCCTTTGACGAAGATCCCGGCACCTTCACCCTCGGACTCATGGCGAATGTGAAACACCGGAACGCCGGCGCTTCTGGCATGCGCGATCACTCGGACGGCATTGGCAACGGCCGCTTCAATGCCGGTCAACGGCAGCTTGCCGGTGGGCAGGTACTCGTTCTGAAGATCTACAACAATAAGGCCAGGTTTCATGTGCTGTCTCCAATCGGATGATGAACGTGATGAGTGTGCCGCCAAATCCGAACCTGCGTCCCACCGGCGACACGAGTTGAATCAGAACTCGAGTGATGCACCGTCTTGCGGTATGTCCACGCGGTTTTCGATACCGTGCTGCTTGACGTAGGAACGTAACGCCTCACGGGTCAGAGACATGTGATTGACGGCATCCATATGGACTGCGACGATTTTCGCGTTGCTGGCCACCTGAGAGGCACGCAGCACGTCTTCTTCGCCCATGATGATCGCGCCCTCATACCCGGTCATCTTTGCTTTGCCAGCATTGAGAACGATGACTTCCGGGTGGAACTTCTCGATTGCCTGATCGACCTCTTTACGCCAGATAGTGTCACCGGCGAGGTAAAGCGTCTTGTAGCCAGGCGCTTGAAAAACCACACCCATGGCTTCGCCCAGAGGCTTTGCAAGGGCTGGCACGGCATACATTTCATCCGTGCCGTGCTGACCACCGGTCTTGGTGATCTTCACGCCGCCGAACTCAGCCTCGTCGTTCAGTACGCGCACGTTTTTGAAGCCTTGACTACGAATCAATTTCGCATCGTCTTCGTGCTGGGCAAACAGCGGGATGTCCTTAGGCAGTGCCTTTTGCGCTGCGTCATCCCAGTGGTCCAGATGCGTATGGGTCACGATGACCGCATCGACGCCGGCCAAGACCTCATCAGTGGATTCGGGCAGTTCGACCAGAGGATTGCGAAGGTTGCTGCGGTAGGTATTTTCAAACCCTGGGTACGCTCCCTTTTCAGCCAGCATCGGATCGATCAGAAAGGTCGTGCCCGCGTAGGTGATTTTCACGGTTGCGTTACGGATCTGATGCATTTCGACTTTATGGGACGCCTTGGCAGCCGGGGCAGGGCTGGTATCAGCGAAAGCCGCCGTGGCGACTGCGCCGCCAGCGATGCAAAAGGCCATTGGTAGTGTTTTGACATTCATGAGTTGTAGCCTGTTGATGTGTTCAAGGGCTCCATTCTTGCCGAATGCCTGCGAGCTCAATAGTGGCCTGAATGACATAATGAGTTAGAATCGGGCCAACTCGAATTCAGCCAGAGATTGCTCCATGTCACCCATACGCGTTGCCGTTCTGGCTTTTGAAGGCGTAAGCCTGTTTCACCTGTCCGTGCCGGGGATCGTGCTGGGTGCTGTCGAAGCCGCCCCCGATGAGCCCCGGTACGAGATCAACTACTGTGCGCAGGTGCCGGGCATGGTCCGCAGTGACCAGGGCCTGGACATCGCTGTGGAGCAAGGGCTTGAGTTGATGGACAGTTCCGACGTCATCATCATTCCGGCCTGGGGCGATGACCTTGAGCCTGCTTCTGCATCGCTCATCAAGGCGCTTCAGGATGCCAATGCCCAGGGCAAGCTGATCGTAGGGTTGTGCCTGGGCTCGTTCGTGCTTGGTGATGCCGGTTTGCTCGACGGCAAGGAAGCGACGACGCATTGGATTGCTCGCGACGTCTTTGCACAGCGTTTCCCCGCAGCGCGTTTTCGGCCCGATGTGCTGTACGTCAGTGCAGACAACATCATGACGTCCGCCGGAACCATGGCTGCCATCGACTGCTGCCTGCACCTGATACGTGAACGTCACGGTGCCGATGCGGCGAATCGCACCGCCAGGCTGCTGGTGACACCTCCACACAGGCAGGGCGGGCAGGCGCAGTATGTAGAAACCCCCGTCCCGCAACTGGCGTCCGAAACTCATCTGTCAGAAGTGCTCGCGTGGGCGCGGCTCAATCTGGGCAATGACCTGTCGCTGGACGTTCTGGCTGAAAAGGCGCGGATGAGCCGACGCACGTTCACACGCCGCTTCAAGGATGCGACCGGAAGTACGGTCTCCCACTGGCTGAATGCAGAGCGCGTTTCCAGGGCACAGCAGTTACTGGAAACGACTGATCTGCCGATCGAATGCATCGCGGGGGAGGCAGGGTTCGGAACGCCGCTGTCCTTGCGGCAACAGTTCAGCGTTCATTTGGGCACTTCGCCTTCGGATTATCGGCGGATGTTTTTTCGGCACAGGGGTGAGGGTAAAAAGGGCAAAGAGAGTGAGCGTTCCAGCACAACGTCCCGCTGATTTACCCGACGAGCCCTAGCCGTATTCGGCACAAATCACCCAGCCGCTACCGCACCGGAACAAAATTTGCCTCCTTTCAACCTAGTGACCTTGAAACGCATTAAGGGCAGGGCCGATGAATAACAATAATGTAGCGATACAGACCGCGCCTCACCTGCAGCATTTCCAGACCTGCGACATCGACGAGCACGGTCGCAACCTCGGTGGGTGGCAGGTTCGTTACGATCAAGTGACGCCCGGTGGCTTTGAAGGCGAGCTGACGGAGTTTCGGTCGGACTGGCTGCAACTGGTCCGCGACCGCTCCAATCAGGCGCTGGCCAAGAGTGGCATGGCCTGGAAGGGCGCGATTGTTTTTGCATTGCCCTTGAGCGCCAACGGTCCGGCGTTTTGCGCCGGGCACACGCTTCAGGAACCCAGCCTGATCGTCGCGCATGGCGAGAATCTTCCCGAGTTGAGCACGCCGCTGCAATTGGATGCATTGGGTGTGGCGATCGAAGAGGGGGCCTTGGCGCACGCGTTGGAGCGTCAGGGCAGTCGTTTTGAGATTACCGATCTTCCCAAGTGTTACCGTTTGACCGATCCAACGGTCCGGACGAGGTTCGCTGCGCTGTTCGATAACCTGTTGAACGGTGAGCAGGCGTGTCTGGAGAAGCTTGAGCACGATTCGATCCGTCGTGGCCTGAGGGATGCTGTCATGTTGCAGGTGCTGGAACTGGTGGCACCCGATCAGGCGCCGCCTCTCAATACCACGGCGCGAAAGAGAATGGTCGACCGGGCGCGTGATTATGTTCTGGCGCATCTGGACGAGCCATTGTCGATTCTGGATGTGTGCAACCACATTGGCACCAGCCGCCGCAAACTTCAGTACTGCTTTCAGGAAACGCTGGGCATCAATCCTGTTGCCTATCTGCGCACGTTGCGTCTTAACGCAGTCAGGCGCGAGTTGCGTGAAAGCAGCCGGATCGAACGAGTACAGACCGTCGCAGCGCGCTGGGGATTCTGGCACTTGAGCCGTTTTTCCAGTGACTACCGGACGCTCTTTGGGGAAACACCGTCGCAGACATTACAGCGCACGCATCTTTGCTGAAAACGGATAACGGCAAAAAGCCTGGCTGAATAGCATGGCTCCACCACCTTCGTGGTCAGGGGCATGCAATGACTCATAACAATAATTTCACGATCAGACGCTTCACCTGCCTGACACTCAGCCTGATGAGCCTGAGCGCCACGGTTCAGGCCACAGAAAATGGCGCGCCTACCACCTCCTTCGGCGTCTACGATTTTGGCGCAGGCATACTGCCTCCGGCGACGCCGGTGGGCACGCTGGGCATGCGCGTGGCGTTCTATTCGGCCAACGTGCAGAAAGATCGCAACGGCCGTTCGCTGGATAACAACTTCTCCCTGGACGTTCTGTCCATCGGCGTAGCGTACTTTCGCATGACCGATTACCGAATGCTGGGTGCGCGCTTCGGCTATAGCGTGGCGGTGCCGTTCTTTCAGATGGATGCCTCGTTTCGCGTGCAGACACCTGGCGGTCCACTTGACCTCAAGGCGGATCCGTTCCGAATGGCCGATATCTCAGTGTCGCCGCTCATTCTGCAGTGGGATCTATCCTCCAACCTGTTCGTGAACGCGCGCTTGCAGATTCAGGCACCGACCGGCGACTACGACAGAAATCGTCTGATCTCGCCGGGGTTGAACCACTGGACCTTTTCTCCCACTGTCAACGCAACGTACATAACCGACAGCGGTTTCGAGGTGTCCAGCAGCTTTCAGACTGACTTCAACACCCGCAACCCTGCGACCGACTACAGGAGCGGTGTCGAATACCGCCACGAGTTTGCAGTGGGTCAGCATGCGGGTCCGTTCACACTCGGGCTGGGCGGGTTCTATTACCGCCAGTTCTCCGATGACGATGCGCCTGGTCTGGAAACGGGTAATCGCGCCCGGGTTGTCGCCGCAGGACCTGCGATCAGTTACTTCACGCCCGGCATGCCTGCGGCGTGGTTTCACCTTTACAAGGAGTTCGGCGCGCGCAACCGCTCCGAGGGCTACACCGTGGCGTTACGGATCGGCCACAGTTTTTGATGCGGTTGCGTCAGCGGCCATCTTCCATTTCAGCTCGATCTCAAACCATCAGGGGCTTCGCATGAAAGACATTCAGACGTTGTTGAACGAGGAGGACGGTACGGCGCTGGCCGAGTGGGTCAGGCGTGGCGAGGTCCAGCCGATCGATCTGCTGGAGGGCGTTATCCAGCGTATCGAGCAGGTCGAGCCGCAGCTCAATACCGTCGCCGAGCGACTGTACGACTCGGCCCGTGACACTGCGCTGAGCGCTGCAAATGGCCAGGGCGTTTTTGCGGGCGTGCCGACGCTTATCAAGGATCTGTTTTCGCCGGTCAACGGCGCTGTCATGAGCAACGGCTCATTGTCCATGGGCGAGTTTCGCGCCACGTTTGATGCCGAAGGGGTCAGTCGCCTGAGGCGTGCCGGGTGCGTGTTTGTCGGAACCACGACAGCACCTGAATTCGGTACGTCCTATTCCACCGAATCCACCCGCTTTGGCGCGACCCGTAACCCGTGGAACCTTGAGCACAGTGCTGGCGGTTCCAGTGGCGGAGCTGCGGCACTGGTGGCGGCGCGGGTGGTGCCTTTTGCTCACGGCAACGACGGAGGTGGTTCATTAAGGGTGCCCGCATCGTGCTGCGGTGTGTTCGGCTTCAAGCCGAGTCGCGGGCTGATGCCTTCCGGTCCGATGGTGGGCGAGGGCTGGGCCGGGATGAGTACTGCACATGCGCTCACCTTGTCGGTGCGTGACAGTGCCGCCTTGCTGGACGCCACGGCTGGCATGGACCTTGGCGCGCCGTACGCGGCGCCTGTTCAGACCACACCTTACGTCAGCGCCGTGCAACGTGATCCCGAACCCTTGCGCATTGCCTTGATCGAGGAGTCGGGCACCTGGCCCACCTCGGTCGAGAGCCTTGCAGCGGTGCGCGAAGCGGCGCAATTGTGCGAGTCCCTCGGGCATCGAATCGAGCCGGTCAGCCTGCCCGTGGTGTTGCCGGAATTTCTGGATCACGTGTTTACCATCATCGGTGCCAACACCCGCAATCACGTCGACCTGCTGGGGCGCATGCGCGGTTTCGATGTGCAGGACGCCGAACTGGAAGCACGCACCCGGATCATTCTGCGCGACAAGGGCAATGTCAGCGGCGCTCGGTACGCTGCTGCTGTTGAGTGGCTTCATGCACTGGGTCGTCAACTGGCAACGTTCATGCAGGACTACGATGTGATTCTGTCGCCGGTCCTGACGCGTGAGCCAGCACGCATCGGTGAGCTGGTCGTCCCGGATATCAGCCTGAGCCTGGACGACATGATCGAGCGCTCTCACCGCTACTCGCCCTTTGCCGCGCTGTTCAATGCCAGCGGTCAACCCGCGATGTCAGTGCCACTGTCCTGGAGCGTTGCGGGCTTGCCCATGGGCGCACACTTTGCCGGACGGTTCGGCGAGGAAAGCACGCTGCTGGCACTCGCCGCGCAACTGGAACGCGCCCAGCCTTGGCGCGGTCGTGTACCGCTGGTCAATGCCTGTCGTTTCTGATGGGCGGTTTCACGCTTTATCAGACACCCGGCTGATGTGAGCCGGGTCGTATCGGTGCTTCAAGGTTGGCACCGCACTGGAATTCATCCGACGCGTTGCGTCGCCAGTTCACCGGATCGCGCAGGTAGTGGGACAGCATCCAGTGGATGGCCGCCGCCTGTTCGTCTTCGGATTTTTCCGGGATCTGATAACCCAGCAGCCTCAGGCCCTGCGCAATGCACATGCAGCTGAAGTTGGCTCTGCCGAGGATGTAACGAAGGTCGTCGTCGAGTGGCAAGGGTGTGGGGCTGATGATCAGTTCACGAAGTTCCTGCACCGCTGCCGACTGATCGGGGCAGGGCAGGGCAGGGCAGGGCAGTCTGTCTATCTTCGCCAGTCTTTGCAGAAGGGTGGAGGGCACGATTTGACATCTTTCGTTCATGATAACTCCGGGTAGCACTGCTCGATCATCCTCCTTGATCTGCACCATTGTTTTTGTTTGCCAGCGGGCTTGGTCCTTGCTCATGGGTGCCGCATTGATGAATGTATTTCGGATCGATTCAGTTGGTCATGGGTGTGTCTAGTGGCCCTGTGATATTGCGGTCCACCTTTGTATAGGGCTGTCAAAAAAAGTACAAGTTCGTTTAATTGAAAGACGAAAGGTATGAGCGGCAATGGGATGGAATGCACGCTCCTGACGAGCGTCATGGACTGTGGGCCGAGGAAGATAATCGGTGTATCCAGTGGTCGGTCTGATGCCATGAATGCACAACTTCCAGATCAGCGTTCGGTCATCCTGACAGGGCCTGCTTCAAGGCTCGACCGTACGTCAGGCAAGGAGGAAATAAAGATGGTCGACGAAGAAAAAGTCCGTCAGAAAGCCTATGAACTGTGGCAACAGGCGGGCAGTCCGGAGGGCGAACGTGAACGCCTCAAGTTCTGGGACAAGGCACAAAAGACGCTGGAGGCCGACCAGCCGCCAGCGGACGCCGCACTGCTTGATTCATCCGAGCAGATCGAGTCCAGCGGTGAGCGGCCTGCAGACTAACGTTTGCCGGATTTCTTCAGAGCGGGTGACGGCTGTGCCCGCAAAGACAGGACAGGCGCAGGCTTCTTGAAAAGCGTGTCTGTGAGAATGGTCACGCTTTGTTTTACGCCATTCTGGACGTAATGGAATTCGAAACGGGCAGGGATGTTCATGAGGCTGTTTCTCTTGTTATGCCGATGAAGGGCAGTCATGGATTGCCCTTCACCGGTCATGTTCAGTCGACCTGAGCCAGCAGGTTTTCTTTCAGGATCGTGCGGATGGCACTCAGATGCTCTTCTTCCTCGCGCAATGCCTGTTCGAAGTCGCCGGCAATCATCGGATGCCCGGCCTTGCGAGTGAGTTCAATCAACATGGCCCAGGCGTCGTTGTCTTCCAGCTCCAGGGTCAGGATTGCGCTCAGGCACTGCGAGGTCGTGGTGCGTGGGTCGGTCAGCACCTGCATCACGCCTTGCGACTTGACGGCGGCCACGTCTGCGCAGGGCGTCATGGCAGTAGGGTCGCCACCCAGGGTTTCGATGGCCTTGCGCAGCACCGCCATATGCTGATGCTCTTCGCTCTGGATCTGTCGCAAGGTATCGACCAGCACGCTGTCCGCACCCTTTGCCGACAAGGCCTTGGCAATCATGGCTTCGTACATGCGCACCCCGGTGCGCTCGAACGCCAGCCGCTCGCCCAGTTTGTCGATGAGCACTTCCGGGTTCTTGCCGCGCAGTTTATCCAGGGCGCTTTTGACCATGCCCTTCAGCGAGCCTGGAATCGGGACGGACCCCACTGTGTCCGCGTCGAGAATGGCTTGCTGGCGCTCTTCGGTCAGTTGTTCGATGCTGCCGGGCACATCGGCCGGGAAGCGTTGTGTGGCTTCGATCTGTCGTTGTGTGTCATCGGGCGACAACTGGACAGGCGTACGGTTGAGGCCAAGTTTCAGTTCAGGACTCGTCATGACGGTTTCCCCCGCGTGCTTATAGTGGGTGGTTCAGTTCGGTGCCGGGCTGCCAGTTGTATCCGGCGGACGCCACACTCGCCGGAACACCTTGTGCGTTCAGGCGGGCGCGGTAATCCAGCGATGCCTGATTTTCATCCTGCTTGTTGACGTAATTGATCCCATGGGCCCGCAGATCGACTTCTGCGGCCAGTGTGGTGCGCACGAAATCCCGCTGACTTTTGAACGCAATCATCTCGGGTAGCTGTCCGCCGAGGATTTCGGCCGGATCGCGGCGCTCAAGGTTCTTGAACAGCTCGCATGCCAGATTCAGATGCCCCAGTTCATAATCGACGAAGCGTTCCCACATCGCCTTGATGCGCGGATTGTCTTCCTGCTCGGCACAACTGGCGTAGGCGTAGACTTCCATGGCTTCATGGATCAGCCATTTCTCGATGAAGGTCTCGCTCGGGTCCTGAAGCGAGCCGTACTGGGTGACATGCTTTTCTTCCACCGAGGCGATTTCAGCGTACAACGCACGTGCCACCGGGTCGGCAAAGGTCGGGCCGATGTTCATGTAATAGTCATGGGTCTGGTATTCGGCTGCTGTGATCAGCGCGGCATGGATCTTGGTGATGAGCTCGGCCTGATCCTTCTGGTAGTTCTCACGCAAGTCATCCTGCGGCGCACGATGATGCTCGCTGGTCGGACGCCCCGGCACCAGGTCGGTGTAGCCCTGAAGAATGTTGTTCGCATCCTTGCCTTAGAGGCGATCAAGCATCGCCGAATAACGGTACAGGTGATCGAAATCCTCGAGCAGTCCGAAGCGGTAGGTCTGCGCCTGATAAGGGTCCGGCTCGGTCTGCGCCACGGCGGCGGTGATTTCGATGGCCGTCTGCTCGTAGGCTACCGTGGTTTCCAGCGGCGAGTGGTCCGCCGACAGCAGCCAGTTGACTATGGTCATCTGGTGCTGCTCCGCACGGCGTACCTGCGCCAGAGGATCGCGCAACGCCTTGTGAAAACGGGAGCCGAAATGCTTGAGACGCAAGGCGTCGGACTCCACGCCGTTCATGAGGATCACCCGTACCCGGGTGAAGGCATCGTCATCCAGTTTGGAGATGGGCTTGCCTGCCATTTCCTTCCAGGTGAAGTGCTGTTTATCGAGCGGTGTACCCTTGTTGTCGAGCAGGTTGGAAAGTGTTGTCATGCGCTTTCTCCGGTCGTCAGGTCTGGAATAAACCTGTGCATTCCTTTGAATGACCGGCCATGGCTCACCAGGATTTCCAGCGTCTGACCAGTGGCCGTCGAACAAACGGTGTGGCTGACGAATGGAGAAAACGGGCCTTCGAATGACCAGCGCACGGCACTAGGCGAGGTCGGTTCTGGAGTCCTCGTTCTTGCTCAGAATGCTTTTTACGCTGTCCGAAAATTCGATCAGGCTGAACGGTTTGAACAGCATTTTTCCCAGCGACTGTCCTTCTGTGATGCCTTCTGCCTTGGTGTAGCCGGTGATGAACAGCACCTTGAGGGTAGGGCGCGACGCCGTCAGTTCCTGCGCCAGCATGATGCCGTTCATGGGGCCTGGCAGGCCGATGTCGGTGATCAGCAGGTCCAGCCTGTCGAGCGTCCTGGCTTGTTCGAGAGCCGATATGCAGTCGGCTGCCTCGAACACGTCGTAGCCCTGGTCGGACAGCAGGTCGGCGGCGATTTCACGAACACCGGTTTCATCGTCCACAATCAGAATCACTTCGCCGTTTCCGGTTTTTTCCGGCATGGCGGCATACGTGGTGTCGGCCGTCTGTTCGACGGTTCTCTGATCGACGGGGAAGTACATGGTCACGGTTGTGCCGACTCCCGATTCGCTCTGGATACGCACCTGTCCACCGGACTGTCGGGTGAATCCGTAGATCATCGATAACCCGAGACCGGTGCCCTGACCGAGTTTTTTTGTCGTGAAGAAAGGGTCGAACGCCCGTCGCAAGACTTCTTCGTCCATCCCGCAGCCGTCATCAATGACCGAGATTAATACGTAAGGCAGTGGCTGCAGATCCTCTGCCACAGCCATCGCCTCGTCGGGCTCCAGGCGCTGGGTGCAAAGGGTCAGCGTGCCGCCTTTGGGCATGGCGTCCCGCGCGTTGATCGACAGATTGAGCAGCGCGTTTTCCAGCTGATTGAGGTCGCAATTGATATTGCCCACACTGCTCAACTGGCATGTCACCTGAATCGTCGGACCCATGGTGCGACGGATCATGTCCTCCATGCTGGCAACCACGGCACTGGGGTCAAGCACTTGCGGCTCCAGCGGTTGCAGGCGTGAGAATGCCAGCAGTCGCGCGGTCAGGGCCGCCGCTCGTTTCACCGCCGTCATCGCCAGCGCCTGATACTTGTCCACCTCGGAATAACGCTCGCTGTCCAGGCGCAGTCGCATCAGTTCCAGGCTGGCGGAGATGCTGCCCAGAAGGTTGTTGAAGTCATGGGCAATGCCCCCGGTCAACTGGCCCACGGCTTCCATCTTCTGACTTTGCCGCAGCTTGGCTTCGGCGGCTTCGCGCTCACGCTGTTCCTCCTGCAACTGTCGGGTTCGTTCGGCAATGCGCTCTTCAAGGTGATCATTCCACTGGCGCAGCACAGACTCCAGTTGAACGCGCTCGTTGATGTCTTCGACGGTGCCATACCACTGCCTGCATAAGCCTTCGTCATCCAGATCGGGAAAGGCCTGGACGCGGTACCAGTGATACTCGCCCATCGCCTTTCGCAGACGCACCTGAATATCGAACGGTTGCAACGTCGCGACCGATTGGCGCCACTGCTGGATGATCATGGACATGTCATCCGGGTGCGTGGATTGTCTCCAGCCCTGGCCCAGCGTCTTCTCGCGCAGCACACCGGAGAAATCCGACCAGCGATGATCCAGAGAGGTGATGGTGCCTTGAGCGTCTGCCGTCCAGGGAATCTGCGGATTCAGTTGCACGGCAATACGGCATTGCCTTTCGCTTTCACGCAGCCGCGCCTCGGTTGCCTTGAGCGCGTCGGTAATCCGGAAACGTTCGAAACAGCCTGCGATCAGGTTGGCGTAACTGCGCAGGAAATCCACGTCGCGGTCGCTGAAGGCACGCGAGACGCGGCTGTCGACCTGAAAGATACCGATGGGGGACTGGTCATGGGGTGCGTAAACGATAACGTTCACGAAGGCCTTTACCTGATTGTCGGTTTGAAAAGGATGCAGGTTGAAGCGAGTGTCCTGGATCGCATCGGTCGAGATAACGGGCTGGTTGATGTCCAGCGAGTGCCACTCTGGACCGCCCTTTTTCAAAGGCAGTCTGAGCTGACCAACGATCCCCGGTGTCCAGCCGACGCCATTGCGGACCCACATCTGTCGTCTGTCCTGCGTGATCTGTACGAACTTTGCCAGATGGGTTCCCAGTGCTTCGCCAGCCCTGGCACAGGCCGAGTTGATCACAATATCCAGATCCGGGCTGATCAGCGCCAATTCTCCAAACTCTGCCAGCACCTTGCGCTGGCGCAGCAGTGCCTGCTCCCGTTCAAACCTGTTCATGTAATTCATCCCGCAGGCGCATGGCTCTTTTGCTCCTGATGCTGGCATATCCATATTCCGTAAAAATCTTGAAACTACAAGGTCGAACAGTGGGGCGTGTTTGCGCTATGGCAGTAAAACATCTGTTTCAGTCTGGAGTGGAATAGCGAAAAACAGCCACTCGATAAAAAAGTGTCTGTTTTTTTGAGCATTTATGGCACCTGTAAAGGATGTTTTCAGCGAGGAATAAAGTGCATTTATTCAGCAATAAAGTCGATATCTTATTGAGTGGGTAATATATTCAAATGAGTGTTTTTGTAAAATTATACAAGAATAAAATATCGTTATTTGGAGGCGAAATCAGGCAGTAGCTGCCGCATCAGAAACGGCAGCTGCGAGGGACTGATTAAAGTCAGACGGTGCTTGATGATGTATCGGATTTCGTCTTTCCAACCTTCCTTTTCGCCGGGTTTGCGTTGTTTTTCGGGGCGGGAGGCGCAACGCTGCTGGTGATGGAACCTGTCAGGCCGTCGCTGTTCTGGCCATCCAGTTCCCGTCTGGCCTCCAGCCAGTGTTCAAAATCCATGCCGTCGGGCTTTCCCTGTTCTTCCCACACACGGTAAGCGATCTGTTTGAGGGTTTCTTCGTTCATTACGTTCTCCTTCTATATAAAAACAAGGGGTGCATAACGCCCTGAGATAAAGATTAGTTGATCTAAATCGTCGGGGGGTGTTTCAGGAATAAAACAGATGAGCGGAGCTGCGAAAATAGTCTGGTTGGGGTGCAGGTATGAGCTTGCCTGATCCATGAAGTGTCATGGATCAAGCAGTAAAACGTTCTTCTCAAGCAAGTTCCGAACAGCGGCAGTGTCAGTGTGCAAGCATGTTGTGATGAATACTGAACATGATCCACAACGTCAGCCCCACCAGCAGGACAATGATCACAAGGGAAAATATCAGCGCGCGCATGTTCCAGCGTTGCTCGGCTGCGGTATCGAGGTGCAGAAAGAATTTCAGGTGCACGACGATCTGAATCAGCCCGGTCAACACCACCAGCCACAACGTCGTCATTCGCGGCAGTGCGGGGTACATGGCCAGAAGAAAGGGAATCAGGGTCAGGACAACCGACAGGATGAAACCGACCATGTAGGAACGGCTGCTGCCGTGGCTGGTTCCGGCGCTGCTGCGCACAGGGCTTTGAGTGTACATATCAGAGAACCCCCAAAATGTAGACGACAGTGAACACGCAGATCCAGACCACATCGAGAAAGTGCCAGAACAGGCTCAGGCAACTGAGCCGGGTTGCGTGCACGGTCGTCAGTCCACGGCTGCGCACCTGCCACATCAGCACGGCCATCCACACCAGCCCCGTCAATACGTGAGCGCCATGCGTGCCGACCAGCGTGAAGAAAGCGGTAAGAAATCCACTGCGATCCGGGCCGTAGCCCTGCTCGATCAGATGATGGAATTCATTGATCTCCATGGCAATGAAGGCGGTGCCCAGCAGGAACGTCACCCCCAACCAACGCAATACGCCAGTGCGGTCATCGCGGTTCATGGCCAGCATGGCGTAGCCGTAAGTGATACTGCTGAACAGCAGCAGCATGGTTTCGGTGAGCACGTAGGGCAGTTCGAAAATGTCCACCGTGGACGGTCCGCCTGCGACGCTGTCGCGCAGTACCGCATAGCCTGCGAACAGCGTCGCGAACAGGATGCAGTCGGTCATCAGGTAGATCCAGAACCCGAAGACCGACATCGAGCCCGAGTCTTCGTGACCTTGCTCATGGTTATGGGCAATGTCCTTGTCGATCACAATGTTAGACATGCTCATGCCTCCGCCAATTCTTTGAGTCGCGCCTGTTCGATTTCAGCCACTTCCTGCGCCGGTATGAAGTAGTCAATGTCATCGTCGTTACTGCGAATGACCATCGTCACCACAGAAGCGACCAGACCGAAGGCAGCCAGCCACCAGATGTGCCAGACCAGCGCGAAGCTTGCGATCAGTGCAAACAGACTGATGATCAGACCGGCAGCCGTATTGCGAGGCATATGGATGGCGCGGTAGTCGGTATGACTGAGGGTGCTGACACCACGTTCTTTCATGCCCCAATAGGCATCCAGATCATCCACTTTTGGCTGCTCGGCAAAGTTGTAGACGGGAGGCGGGGAGGCGGTCGCCCACTCCAGTGTCCGGGCATCCCAAGGGTCGCCGGTGGTGTCGCGGGTCGTGTGGCGATTGCGGATGCTGACGAACAGTTGCAGGGCCTGTCCGGCCACGCCCACCAGAATGATTGCCACGCCGATCAGCTCCAGCATCAGCCACGGACGCCATTCGGGGTTGTCGAAGTGATTGAGACGTCGCGTCATGCCCATGAAACCCAGCACGTAGGAGGGCATGAACGCGAAGTAGAAACCGACAATCCAGCACCAGAACGAGAGTCTTCCCAGCCGGTCGTTGAGCTTGAACCCGAACGCTTTGGGGAACCAGTACGTGAGCCCGGCCATATAGCCGAATACCGCGCCCCCGATGATCACGTTATGGAAGTGGGCGACCAGGAACAGGCTGTTGTGCAGCAGGAAGTCGGCCCCGGGTACGGCCAGTAACACGCCGGTCATGCCGCCGATGCTGAAGGTCACGATGAAGCCGATGGTCCACAGCATCGGCGTCTCGAAACGAACCCGACCGTGGTACATGGTGAACAACCAGGTGAAGATCTTCACGCCCGTCGGCACAGCAATGATCATGGTCATGATGCCGAAAAACGCGTTGACGTTGGCACCCGCGCCCATGGTGAAGAAGTGGTGCAGCCAGACGATGAACGACAGCACGGTGATCACGATGGTGGCCCACACCAGCGACTTGTAGCCGAACAGGCGTTTGCTGCTGAAGGTTGCCGCGATCTCCGAGAAGATGCCGAACGCGGGCAGGATCAGGATGTACACCTCCGGATGCCCCCACGCCCAGATCAGGTTCACGTACATCATCGGGTTGCCGCCGGCTTCGCTGGTGAAGAAGTGCATGCCCAGGTAGCGATCCAGGGTGAGCATGAACAGCGTGGCGGTCAGGATCGGGAACGCCGCGAGGATCAGTACCGAGGTGCACAGCGCCGTCCAGGTGAACACCGGCATCTTGAACAGCGTCATGCCGGTGGTGCGCATCTTCAGGATCGTGACGAAGAAATTGAGCCCCGTCAGCAACGTGCCTATTCCTGATATCTGTAGCGACCAGATGTAGTAGTCCACGCCGACGCCCGGGCTGTATCCCAGTTCCGAGAGCGGGGGATAGGCCACCCATCCGGTTCTGGCGAATTCGCCGACGCCCAGCGAAATATTCACCAGCGCGGCACCGACCACGAACAGCCAGAAACTCAGCGCGTTGAGGAATGGGTAAGCCACGTCGCGGGCGCCGATCTGCAGCGGCACCACGATATTCAGCAGACCGACCATGAACGGCATCGCCATGAAGAAAATCATGATCACGCCGTGTGCGGTAAAGATCTGATCGTAATGCTCGGGCGGCAGATAGCCAGGGCCCCCCTCAGCGGCCATCGCCTGTTGCGTGCGCATCATGATGGCGTCCGAAAACCCGCGCAGCAGCATGACCAGCGCAACGATGATGTACATGCAGCCGATCTTCTTGTGGTCCACCGAAGTGAACCACTCGCGCCACAGGTAACCCCAGGCCCCTTTCCAGGTAATCGACCCGACCATCCCTACGGCGATGAGGCCAACCACCGCGAGGGTATACATGATGATGGGTTCATGAAGCGGGATGGCGTCCCAGGACAGTTTTCCGAACATGTCAGCGCTCCTTCTGCGTCGAATTACGGTCATCGGCATCTTCGGAGGCCACTGGCTCCGGTATCGTCCTTTTTGATTTGTTCATCCCTTCGTACTTGTCGACGATGGTCTTGAAGAGCTGCTGATCGACAGCTGAGTAGTAGGTGATGTCATAGCCGTGAGTCGGCGTCGCCAGCGTCTTGTAAGTCGCTGGATCGAGTGTTCGGGAAGTGTTCCTGACCTTTGTGACCCAAGCCTCGAAGTCGGCGGGCGTCGTGGCCAGGGTGCTGAAGTGCATGTCGGAAAAACCGGGACCGCTGTAGTTGGCGGAGATGCCTCGGTACTGGCCGACCTCGTTGGCAATCAGGTGCAAGCGGGTCTGCATGCCGGCCATGGCATAGATCTGGCCGCCCAGGGCCGGGATGAAAAACGAATTCATGGCAGCGTCAGAGGTGACCGTGAAACTGACTGGCGTATGCACCGGCATGGCCAGCTCGTTTACCGTGGCAATGCCCAGGTCCGGGTAGATGAACAACCACTTCCAATCCATGGCGATCACTTGGACATTGATCGGCGGGTTGTCGGATTCGATCGGGCGGTAAGGGTCGAGCTCGTGCGTCGTGACCCAGGTCACCCAGCCCAGAATGATAATGATGACCAGAGGAACACCCCACACCACGGCTTCGATCTTGTGGGAGCTTGCCCAGCGCGGGGAGTACCTGGCTTTCTTGTTGGTCGACCGGTACTGCCAGGCGAACAGAAACGTCATCACGATGACCGGAATTACGACGATCAGCATCAGGGCGGTGGCGAGGATGATCAGGTTGCGCTGCTCGAGTGCGATCTGACCCTTGGGATTGAAAATCACCCAGTTGCACCCTGACATCAGAGCGAAACAGAGCGCCACCAGACAGGATTTGACCGTTCGCATTGACCTTCTACCTCGCGTTTCAGAAAAACCAAAGTGCAACTAAGTTGCCATCACTCTAAGTACCGACTGGCTATAAAACCAATACGAGCTCAAACGAAAACGTTATTGAACCTGTTGGCAGTCAATAAAGGTTGCGCCGTTCAAGATGCTCATAAGTGTTATTCGGTTGAATGTCATGCTGCGGTGAGTGCTGGCCTTTTGATTGCCTGTTTTTACTTGTCTGATTAGCAAGGTTTTCCATGCGGCGTTCATAGGCGGCATGATTGGAAGGGGTATTGGCATACTCGGAGCAGTTGCTCCGGTCTCTATCCGATATAGGCGACATTCGGCGACTCCTGGCCATATGCATTGCACTTGGCCTGTTGCGATAGTGTTTGCGCCGACTTCGTTCTGGCTACCAACCGGTTTGAATGCAGCAAGTGTGGCTTGGTTTTGAAAAAATGCTCAAGAGGCGACGAACGGCACAACTAACGAAGCGGCAGGGTGCCTCTTGTCGGGTGCCATGGCAGTTGGCTGTAAGTTTTATATGCTGATCAAGTGTGTCTCGCATGTAATAGTTTCCCGGAGGGCAGCATGTTCAACAAGTCATCCACGTCTCCCGCACAGTCTGACAGTCCCGTTATTGAAAAGAGTTATGAGCGTGACCTGGAAAATGGTTGCAAGGCCAATGTGTGTGCTCATGAATTGCCGGACGGCGATATCGAATTGGTCGTCAGCGTGTGTGACAAGGAGGGACGCTCCGTGGCGAAGCGAACCACCAGATTGCCGGGCGCCGAGTGGACGGTTCCGGATGCCATGAAACGGGGTCGGGATCAGGCCGAGCGGATTGCCGGAGGGGAGTCGGGCCGGCTGCCCTGTGCCGATCGCGCTGATCGTGAAGAAGACGATGACGACGATTGATCGGCAGGACAGCGGTTCACGAATGGACAGCGTGAATGACGAATTCGCCCTCCAGTAAGGGAGTCGTCACCGCGTGAATCATCCCGGCCGTCAGCGCTTGCGCGGGGTCGAGAATGCGCGGTGCAGCGGTCAGGTACTTTTCGATCTCCAGCTTTTCTTCAGCATTTTTGGTGCGCTCACCCACAATACGGGCATAGAGCTGCAGGTCGTAATCCAGGCTCATGGCGTATTCAGACATGCGTGAGTGGTCGACAGAACCATTCAAGTACCAGTGAAACGGGTGAAACAGGAACTTGCTGTGTCGGCACGCCGTTCTGCGCTCGCCCGCCAGAAAGACGATGTTGCCCATGGATTCCACGGTGCCCAGGTTGTGCGTGTGCACCGGAATCGGCAGCGCCATCAGAAAGTTGTAGAGGGTGAATCCGTAACTGCACTCGCCGCCCAGCGTCGCAATGTTGATCGTAAGGCCCGTGGCTTTGCTCTGAACCGCCAAGGCCGCCTTCTCGATGGTCTGGCCGCAGGTGGACGCATTGATGGGGCCGGTGAAGTTGATGATATGCAAGGTCATGACGCACCTTCGTGATAAATAACGGACAGTCGAACACCCGGCCGGTCGCGGCGTCCGAGGACACCGTAACCGGTCGGGTGATCGTTACGAGCAGAGACGAATACCTTCGTCACGTCAACGCCTGTGGACTAGCTGTTGCGTCCGCCTCCATGGCTGTTTTGTCCACCTTTGCGTCCGGCCTCAGATGCCTTTTCGCGATCATTGGCAAAGTTGCCGCCGCTGTTCTGGCCTCCCTTGCTGCCGGCTTCCGCGGCGCGCTCAGGGTCGTTCTTGAAATTGCCGCCGCTGTTCTGGCCGCCTTTGCTGCCAGCTTCCGCAGCGCGCTCGGGGTCATTCTTGAAGTTGCCGCCGCTGTTCTGACCGCCCTTGCTGCCAATTTCCTGATAGAACTCTTTGTCGTGGCTGGCTGAGGTTGCTTCGCCGCCTTTTTTGCCCGCTTCGTTTACACTCATGCCGCCTTGTTTATCTTGTGCCATTTTCTGATACCTCATTGAAGTTGCAGTACTGTACAAGTCAACAATCGGGATCGATTGTATGGATCTTCGCTGCAGGCATTATAAATACCTGCCAGAAAGTGTCGCGTTCCAGACTCGTCTACGCGTTACGCAGTGTTGATCAGACGCTGCAGGGCCTGTTCGGAATGGCCCCTTTTGACGTAAACAAGCCGGAACATGGTTGACACGGATCAATCAGGATTTGCGGCCGCCACCATGGCTGTTTTGTCCGCCTTTTTTACCTGCCTCAGAGGCTTTTTCCCGGTCGTTGGCAAAGTTGCCGCCCGAGGCTTGTCCTCCTTTCTTACCGGCTTCCGATGCTTTCTCGCGATCATTGGCGAAGTTTCCCGGGTTTTTATTGCCTGTAGTCATGATGGCTCTCCAGTATCATTTACGATTCTCGAAGTTGGCGTCCAGTTTCCAGAACGGACACTTACTCCGATAAGCGTCAGGCGCAGAATGCTTTTACTATTTGTTTTCCGGCCGATAAGTGGCAGCAGTTGTAAAGGCTTTGTACAGGTAACGAATTAAGCGGGCGAGTTTGTACAGTTTCGATATCGGTCTGACAGCCGTTACGCTTTTTTTGCGATCTATCGTTTTCTCGATCACTCACGTCAGCGTGCGTTGTTTCGAGCGTACGTGGAGCAGCGCCGTCTCAGGTCGCCAGACCGGCAAAAAAATAATGATCGAAGGGGTGATCCACCGGACCTCGCCACCCGTATGCAGAGGCTGATTTTTTTCAGGCACTTTTCCTGTCACATCCGGGAGGCACATGGATCCGCGTCTGGCAGGGCTTTCGTTCCTGCTCACCCTTACATGGACCGGGGCAGTCGTCCTGGTGATCTGGTTTTTTTCCTGATGGCGTGACACTCCGAAACATCGGATTACCGGTAGTGGCGAACTAATGGCTCATGGCGCAATCTGTTGTAGCTGTCAGGTCTTCATGAGCCGAGAGCTCGACGCCAACCGTTAGTCCGTATGGGCTGCAGCGCTATCGGGGTCATCGAGAAATACGATTACCTGTTTTGCCCGGCAGGCAGCAACGTGGCATGTGCTGTGAAGCGTTTGCCTCGCCCGCGAACACTGATGTGCATCACCTTTTTTCCTAATTGCTTTAATTCTCAGAGCACTGTTCATGTCGACAACAACTGTAAGTACCCCTAAGGACATAACCGGGGTGCAGTTGGACCTCCACTCGCTCATGACGGCCATTGATCGGTCGCAAGCGATGATTGAATTCGATCTTGAAGGCAACATCCTGCGGGCCAACACCAATTTTCTGGACTGCGTTGGCTATCGCCTCGACGAAATTCAGGGCCGTCATCACCGCATTTTCTGCACCCCCGACCACGCTTCCAGCCTGGAATATGCAACGTTCTGGAAGAAGCTGAGCGAGGGCGCATTCGATGAAGGTCAATACAAACGGCTGGGCAAGGGCGGCAAGGAAATCTGGCTGCAGGCGACCTACAATCCGGTGCTCGACGAGCACGGCAATCCGTTCAAGGTCGTGAAGTTCGCAACCGACGTGACCCATCAACGCAAGACCAATGCCGAATACGAAGGCAAGGTGTCTGCCATCGAGCGTTCGCAGGCGGTGATCGAGTTTGACCTGAACGGTCGTGTGCTCAGCGCCAACGAAAATTTTCTGTCGATTCTGGGCTACCGTCTGGACGAGGTTCAGGGTCAGCACCACCGCATGTTTTGCGATGACGAATACCTCAACAGCCCGGCCTACCGTGCCTTCTGGGCGAAGCTTGAGCGTGGCGAGTATGACTCGGGCGAATACAAACGCGTCGGCAAGAACGGTCGCGAGCTGTGGATCAGCGCCACTTACAACCCTATCCTCGATCCGGACGGCCGCCCGTACAAGGTCGTCAAGTTCGCCAACGACGTTACGGAAAGCCGCGCCCGCCAGGCCGAGCAGGCCGGCAAGGTGACCGCCATCGAGCGTTCCCAGGCCGTGATCGAGTTCGATCTGACCGGCAAGGTGCTGACCGCCAACCGCAATTTCCTCAACGTATTCGGCTATGACCTGAACGAGATTGTCGGTGAGCATCACCGCATGTTCTGTTCCGAGGATTTCATCAGCAGCCTTGCCTATCGCGAACTGTGGGACAAGCTGGGCCGTGGCGAATACGACGCCAACGAATACAAGCGCAAGCGCAAGGACGGCAGAGAGATCTGGATTCAGGCTACCTACAACCCGATCTTCGATGCTCAGGGCAAGGCCTACAAGATCGTCAAGTTCGCGCTGGACGTGACCGATGCCAAGGAAAGCAGTGTCGAGGACAAGGGTAAGGTCACGGCAATCGACCGTGCCCAGGCGGTGATCGAATTCGACATGGCCGGCAACATCCTCACGGCCAACCCCAACTTCCTGAAAGCGATGGGTTACGGTATGCAGGAGCTCAAGGGCCAGCATCACCGGATCTTCTGCGAAGAGGAATACGTGCGCAGCACGCCTTATCGCGAGTTCTGGCACAGCCTGGGGCAGGGCGAATTCTTCTCGGGACGATTCATGCGCCTGAGCAAATACGGCCAGCACATCTGGATTCAGGCGACCTACAACCCGATCTTCGACCACGAAGGCAAGCCGTTCAAAGTCGTCAAGTTCGCCACCGACATCACCCGTCAGGTCGAGATCGAGCAGGCCATCGAGGCCAAGACTCTGGCCATGGACAATTCGGTCAAGGCGCTGATGGGCGCGATAGCCTACGTCGCGCAAAGCACCGACACCGCCACCGAACTGGCCAGACAGACGCGTGAACAGGCCAGCCGTGGTTCGCAGACGCTTAACAAGGCGTCCGAAGCGATGGGCATGATCGCCAAATCGGCTGAGGGCATTCAGGATATCGTTCAGGTCATCAGCGAAATTGCCAGCCAGACCAACATGCTGGCGTTCAACGCCGCCATCGAAGCGGCGCGCGCCGGTGAGCATGGTCTTGGTTTCTCGGTCGTGGCGGACGAGGTGCGCAAGCTGGCCGAGAAGTCTTCGCGGGCGACCAAGGAGATCAACAAACTGATTCTCGAAACGGTCGGCCGGATCGAGTCGGGCAACGAGATTTCCCTCAGCGCGGGCGAAGCCTTCGAGCACATCGTCGAAGGTGTGATGCAGACCACTCAGGCCATTGACGGGATCAATGCGGCCACCGAGAAACAGCGTGTTTCTGCGCAGGAAGTCGAGTCGTTGATCGTCGAGCTGCACAAGGCCAATGCCAATGGCAGCAGCACTGAGGCGCTGGACAGGATGTCGCTCGGGCAGCCTGCATGAACGGCGTGCATGCCTATGGCGTGGTGCAGATAAACGGCACCTACCTGGCGGTCATCGCCGATGCGTTGATGGAGGCGGTGCACTGGCCGACCGATCTGCAGTCGCATCCGCTGACACGCGGTGCACTGCTGGGCGTGTTCACACTGCGTGGCAAACCGGTGCCACTGGTGGATCTGCGTGGTCAGCTTGCCGAAGGGGCCGACAATTCGGCACCCACACCGCTGGTTGCCATCCTGAAATTCGGCGGCGGTTATCTGGGGCTGGCGATCGATACCGTGTGCGATATTCTCAAGGCACGTGACGCGCAGTTCTGTTCGATAGGACCTGGCGGCACCAGCACCGGATTGCTGCCGGAGCTGCTGTTGGGCAGCGAAGAGTCGCGCATGATCTACAAGCTGGATCTGCAGGTACTGGCCAGTCTGCCGGGCGTCATGTTTGCGGCCGATCAGCACGCACAGTTGCTCAAGGAGGAAGCCCAGGCGGCCAAGCGTCGCTTGTTGCACTATCTGGTCTTCGAGTGCGACGGTCGGCACTTCTGCATCGATGCCAGCGTCGTTACCGAACTGGTGGACGGGCCTGAAATCAGCGCATCGGATTTCGGCAGCGATTGCTGCTTTGGCGTTACCTCGGTGCGCGGTACAAAGGTGCCGGCGCTCAACCTTTCCGAGGTCCTGGGGCTGGATCACACGCGGCAGGTTTCCAAGCCTCAACTCCTGCTGCTGACCGCGCCGGACGGGCGTGTTTGCGGGTTTGGTTACGACCGTATGGTCGCGATTCATCGGCAGGACCCGGACAGCCTCCTGGCGGCGCCCGCGTATGGTTTGCCTCATCCCGAGCTGTTCGCCGGGGTGATGAATCTGCAGGAAGGTAAGCAAGCCTTGTTGCTCGATCATCCGGCGCTGCTGCAACGGCCCGAGGTCACCAGTTACACCAAGGTCTATCAGAACGACGTACAGCCTGCGCAAGCCTCGCATGACGTCACGAAGGCGATGCTGCGGCATGCCTGTCTGTTGTTCGATGCACCGAGCCGCTTCGTCGCCCCGTTGAGCCAGATCGTCGAGATTCTTGCCGTGCCCCGGCAACTGATCGGCTTGGCCCAACCCTCTACGCATTTGCTGGGGCAGTTCAATCTGCGCGGTGAGCAGGTGCCGTTGATCTGTCTGAGCAGCCTGCTTGGCGAGACAGCGCCAGCGCAGACCGAAGCGTCCCGCGTGCTGATTGTGCGGGGTGAACGTCTCTGTTTCGGATTTACAGTGAGTCGGGTCGACTCGATCGATGCGTTCAATCAGTTTGATCCGGCAATGCTGGAGCAGGGCTGGCAGACCAATCTGGGCAAGGATATTTCGGTCAACGACCGGGCGCGCTCACTGGTCA
This sequence comes from Pseudomonas sp. fls2-241-TYG-175, assembly GCF_030209155.1. Taxonomy (NCBI): domain Bacteria; kingdom Pseudomonadati; phylum Pseudomonadota; class Gammaproteobacteria; order Pseudomonadales; family Pseudomonadaceae; genus Pseudomonas; species Pseudomonas sp. fls2-241-TYG-175. Next base: position 23,259 of record NZ_JARVSO010000063.1, read on the forward strand.
GTGTCGGCAGTCCTGAACGCAGTTCCCGTTTGACGCTGCTGGACTTGCAAGGCGTGGCCAGACAACTGGAGCAGAGCGTGCAGCAACGCGCGGTCGCGTGATGTGAGGGTGAATCAATCTGAACCGAACGCTGCGCATGTGGCCTTACGTTGACAGCCACGAGTGGAGCATCTGACGATGACTGACAAGAAAGATGAAAAGAAACCGGAACCTCGCGACGACGTGCCTGCGCACTCGACGCCCGAGGAAAAGGAACGCCTCAAGGACTTCAATAAGGATGGCATTCCGCCTGGTGTTTGTTGACACCTGTCTTTATAAAAACGCCCGGCCTTCACAGACCGGGCGTTTTCGTTTACTGGCGTCTAACGATCATTCGCCTGCTGCGAAATCGCGCAGAACGCTGCCTTCCATCCGATAGCGCACCCACTCATCCTGCGGCGCGGCGCCGATGGCTTCGTAGAATTTGATGGCGGGTTCGTTCCAGTCCAGCACACTCCATTCCAGACGGCCACAGTCGTTGGCTACCGCTTCGCGGGCAATGTGTCGCAACAATTTGCGTCCAGCACCGACACTGCGTTGTTCCGGTGTGATGTACAGGTCTTCCAGGTACACGCCGTTGCGACCCAGCCAGGTGGAGTAGCTGTAAAAATACACGGCGTACCCGATGGGCTTGTCGTCGCACAGGCACATCAGCGCCCTGGCGGGTGCATTGTCTGCGAACAGGGAGCGCTGAATGTCCTCTTCGCTGGCCTTGACCTCATGCCCGGCACGTTCGTAGATCGCAAGTTCGGTGATGAACGCCAGAATCTGGCTGGCGTCGGCGGCAGTGGCGGGGCGGATGGTGAGGGACACAGAGACTCCTTGGCAGGCTGCAGGATGATGGCGCGGCATGATAGCCGCATCGTTCGACAGTCCGGTAGTCAGGCGTCGCGCAGCAGGTCGTTGGCGTTGAGCAATTGCCAGGCGATGTGCGGGTTGGCTTCCAGCGCCCGTCTGATGGCGGCGGGGATGGATTGGCGAGTCTTGCGGCAGACACCGATTTTCTGTTCCACGACTATAGTGATGCCGCGCATCGTGCGCACCTCGTTGAAGCCCGGCATGACCTCTACACGGACGCCCAGTTGCGTTTCGATCTTGCGCAGCACGTGTTCCAGATCGCCCAGGCTGGTGATGGCCTCGAGACGCTCAAGCAGGCGCTTCTCCTGATCGCGGGTCAGCAGCAGAATCCGCCGGTCGGCGTCAGGCGCATCGAGCCGATCCCGTTCGCAATCGCAGACGCCGGGTGGGCAAGGGTTTCGGGTGGGAAGCGATGCATTCATGGGGCGCAGCATAGCCATTGTGCGAGGCGTCTGACCATAGGTGCATCAGGCCTTTTATCGTGGCGCGGGCTCCTGAAACAGTTAAGTGAACAGACCCGATGGGACGCAGAGCATCGTTATACACAAGTCTGCCTCAACACTGATCGTGCCCATCGCTCCGCGTGGG
>NZ_JARVSO010000050.1:0-19435 GCF_030209155.1 Pseudomonas sp. fls2-241-TYG-175
CCTACCCGCTGCCCGCCCACCAGACCCGCAGCGTGTTCAAGACCCTGAGCAGCCCAGGCGGTAAAGGTTCCAACGAACTGCGCATAGAGGATCGCGCCGGTCAGGAGCAAATCTACGTTCATGCCCAGCGCGATTGGGACCAGAACATCCAGCACGACCAGAAAATCCGCGTCGGTCACGAACGGCATGACCGGGTCGAGGCCAACAGCTACAGCGAATTCAAGGCCGAGGAGCATCGCGCGATCGACGGCAGCCGCCTGACTGAAGTACGCATGGACGATCACCTCACCGTGAGCGGCAAGCAACACATCAAGGTCGGCGAAGCCCTGCTCGCGGACGTCGGAGATGAGATTCATTTAGAGGCGGGCGATCAGGTGGTTATCGAGGCCGGACTGGAGATCACCTTCAAGGTGGGCGGTAGCTTTATCAAGATCGATTCGGGAGGAGTGACGGTAAGCGGGCCTTTGGTAAAGCTCAACAGCGAGGGCTCTCCGGGCGTTGGCTCCGGGGTCGCTGCGTTGCTGCCTGAAACACCCAAGGCCGCTGATACATCAGCATCTGGAAACAATACCAAAGGTCCCAACCCTGCAAATACCAAACCTGAGAAAACAGAGCAGCCTGTTCTGGAAGCTCTCATCGTTGATGTCTGGGGGGATCCTGCCATGGGAAGCCAACTGCAAATTCTGGCTCCAGAGGAAGATGTATGAATGAGTTCAGCGACAGCGAAACCCTTCGCGGCACACGCAAGAGAACCGAATACCTTGACGATAGGCGAGCACGTATCGCCTTACATATCCCGCGTCAAGATGGCGGTGTAGTGCAGATTCCCTTATTGAGTGACACCAAGTCTACAAAGGAACAGGAGGACATCCAGCGCAACACCCTTATCGCTATCGTGCCGCTGGCAAGATTGCCGGGCTACGATGAACCTCGCCAATCACCTCGCGGAGCTTTTCCTCGACGCGGTCGGATTTATGTTTTCTGGAAGAGCGTGCTTTGGAGAGAGCTTGAGGCAGATGGCGAAGGGCAACTGTTCGAAGTGGACATTTCTCATTGGCGAGCCATGGCAGAGAGTAACGGCGATGCGGATCAGCGAGAAGCGATTGGAATAAAGCAGCACGCCATTCTTCTGCCCATGTTGTTGCAGAGCCGGTTTGTCGCCGACCAGTTCATGATGGCCTACAGCGAATTGCCATGGACCTGGGAGTACATAAAGTGGCTTGAAAGCGATCCGGCTCATATCAAGTCGCGCTGCCAGCACATCGCAAGAGCGTGGGATACGGCCGTGGTGGGATCCGAGCATTGGAAAACCACTCAGGCCAATCCAAGCGTGCCTATGACACGCCTTAAATCCGGGCTGCGTGCACGGGATTTCAATATCGAAAGTGCACTGGACGATCCGCTGGATTTTACTCCTGCATTCACAACATTTGATGAAACGACGCTTATGAAGCGCCTGCAGATTCGTCAGGAAGAATTGGCAGCGCACCTCAAGCAAACACCTCCACCGCCTCTTCCGAAGACCGAGTCAAGTGCTGACCTGCTTGATACTTACAACTTGCGAAGCAATAACCATCTCGTGGGTGTCATCCTGGAAGATCCGTTGTTTGCGGTACGCCACGCCACCTCGCAGATCCGACATCACGCGGCTTATCTGCAGACTCTTAACGCGCTGGTGCTGCATCAACCTTATGGGCGTTACGCGCAGGTACTTTACAGCGTGCTTGCCGGGCCGTTATCAAGCCTGAAGGATGAGATTGATGTACCCAAATTGCACGAGGCCGTATTCGAGCAGGACCGTAAAAGCTGCCGTACCCGGATAGCTATGCACCTTGAGCGCCTGATTGGTCTGCTCGACAAAAAACTACCTGACGTTCTGCTGGACTGGACGCATCGTTACGATGAAGCCTTGCTGGAGCCTTACAGCCTGATGTCCGAGGTATTGGCTGTATTGAACCAACTGCCGACCAGAGCAGACGCCATGTGCATCAGCAAGGAATCCGAACCGCTGCTCAAATCCGTTGACAGCTTGATAAGGGGACTGCTGAAAGCAGAACATCCCCTGGGTGATTTGCTGCTATCCAGAACTGCTGAGCAACCCCCTGAAGCAGTCAAACGTCTGATGGCATTGCGTGACAACGATCAACCCCCCAAGCCCGAAGCAATGGGCCTGAGCACGCTCATGCTCGGTGCACCGCTCATGGGAGACGTGGATTGGGCCGGCGCAGGTAAAGGGCTGTCTTACTTCATTGGCGATCTGCTGGATATTTTCGGTGCCAGCGTCGTTGCGCATATCAGCCGACTGTCGCAAAGCGCATCTAATATCAGCCTAGATCGTGTGTTTTCCCCTACGTTCACCACGCTTTCAAGCCTGTCGAAAAAAATGGCGGGCATCCGTCTCATCACCTTTGGCGAGGCGCTGGAGCGGGATTACGTAGTCATAGGTGTACAGGGTGGTGGCTTGCGAAATGGCCTGACAGAGGTTGAACGCTCGGCGTTAACTAGAAAAAACTATCGCTACGCCTCACTCCACAGTCTCAGTGGAGAAAAACTGGCCAGCACGAGCCCCAAGGGTAGCCAGACCAACAAGCCTCTGACGCGTAATCTGAATGTTATAGCTGTGGCAAAAGACCACCCGGAACTGGCGCGTTACAGCAATTTCCGGCTTGCGTTAAGTGATGCCAGCCGGAAGCTGGAGGCGACCAAGGTGGTGCCTACATTGATGGTGGGTTTTGCAATTTATAACTTGATGGTGCAGGTGGAAGCCTATACAGACTTTGAAAGCAGAGGAGAAAAAAAACGAGGCTTTATGGGCTCATTGTCAGCAGCTGTTGATTTGATTGCAGCGCTGGGGAATCACAGTAAATTATTTTTTGGTAGTGCTGCCGAGTCGTATTTATTGACGCCTCGCATACAGGTCGCGAAGCTTTCAGCGGGGTGGGCCGCTAATCTGAAAAGACAAACTGGAAGTCCCAATCTTCCCTTGTTAAGGATGGCGGGTGCTATCGCAACACTCGTAGGGGCGTCGCTCGCTCTCTGGGACAGCTACAGAGCCTACAACTCAGGTAACGGCTCACTGGCTGTGGCCTATATTTCTGTTGCAGTTGGGAACGCCGCATGGGGAGCCTATGCTCTTGGTCTTTCAATTAATCCCTACCTTTTGATAATCGGTGCAGTGTTCGCCCTTGGCGGAGCAATCGTTGCCAATCTGCTCACCGACAGCGATGCCGAGCTGATCACTCGAAATGGCCCTTTTGGCATTCATTTTTCCACGATCCAGGAAGAAGCCGCCGGACGCGAAGACCCTTTCAAACACCTGAGCGACCCGTTTACGGCCTATCAACAACTTTTAGGGATCATTGGCAAACCGAAGATCACAGCTATGCGGCTCGCAGATTGGCGTGACAAAGCGTCGGCCGAACATCTAACAGTTGTTGAGCATGCAGATCAAACACGCTTGCATCTCAGCGCACCCAGTACATATTCAAAAACATCTCGTCCCGACATGAACCCCCTCCATGATAGCGACTGGTTGGTATTGGTCACATCCCCTTTACTGGCGATGTTTGGTCACGAAGACCAGCAGCTTCAACTATTCGGAGAAGAGTTCTTGTCAAGTCTTGACACTGGTCAGGCATTCGCTGTCCGACAATATAGAAAACAGACTACAGGCTCGCCGAAGCTCGGGGCGATAGCGTTGGATGCCACTAGCATAATCTACGTACTGCCTTCTTTTTTCGAAACGCCCGTTCTCAGTATGAGACAGCGTTACCGGTACCAAATGACTGAAGGTGTAAAAATTTTCCTGCAAGCCGAGCTTTACGCGGAGCTTGGCAAACAACCCCTCATCCTGCCACAGCCAACACCTGCAAATTGGAAACCTTTCACAAACGCCAATCGTCGCCTACCAAGAGGTGATCTATCAGATAAAGACGCACTGTATTGGCAGGTTGAAATAAATGAGCATCCCCTATGAAGCCGAGTATCATCGCCTACAAAACTACCGCCTACCGTAGCGATAGGACAAAGTACCTTCCCTCGCCTATCAGGACTTCCCACTGCAATGCCAAGAGCGCTACCCCTCTCTCTTTTGGGCATTACGCCGGTTGGGATCCCGCGATGGAGGTCACAGCCCAGCTTCAGGCGGACGAGCATAAAATCTACGAAAACCAGGAAAAAAATAAAGAGCCGGAAGCCTATTGCGATGCTCAGCGTTGGCGTTTCCAATACTCTGGGAACATCCCACAGTTGATGTTTGCCTTGAAAATAGTTTGTTTTTCTTTTTTATGGTTATTTTGGGGGGTAGGTATTCTCGCAGATATAGAATCCGAAGTTGGTAACGGCAACCCTGGCACTGCGCTTGCCACCCTGATTGCCACACTATCAGCCGTCTTGCTTTTCGCCTCCCCATTACTTTCCATAACAACCAGAAAAGCCGGGCACTATTTAAATCTCTCGGGTTTCGTTGTCTGCTCCAGCGTTGTCCTATGGGTTACCGGCACGCTATGGGGCTCGACCGAAATGCACATCTCACTCTGGATCGGCACCTTCCTGTACTTCATGGGTGCCATAGGGTGTGACGCCTTGTTGCATCTCTACAGCCTGTTCAGCAAGCACGATGGCAGTGAGTTCAACCGCATCGACGGGATGGTGCGCTTCAAGCGGCGATTCAGAAAATTGTTCGTCGCACCGTTCGAGGAGTTTGATCCGGTACTCCGGGTCATGCCGACAGGCCATGGTTCTCATGACTATGCCATCTGGCTGTACCACCGCTATACCAACAAAAAACTTTGCCTGGCCGTCAAGGTACATGCGCTGGGGCTGGACAGGGTCAATGCGTTGGCATTCTGGGATTGCCTGCAGCGTTACATGGACGTTACTCATCCTCTGCCAGACCTGCCGGTGCTGGAACAAAGTCGGCATCTGGACCCAGTTACTGCCGCTCATGATGTACAAACCGGAAGACCTGAACGCCGATGGCGGGACCAAACGATAAACGGCTGGAAAGCAAGTGGTGCAAAACAGCTCACCGAGCAGTTGAAGCGCTACTCATGGCAGCAATCACCGTGCATCGTGAAAGCTCGCCTAAGCGATACCTTGAACATTGAAGAGTACTATCGGTCTCTGGAAGCCGAAGGAATCGATATATCCCCCAAGGCGGACAATTTTTCCTTCCTGTATAAAGTGGATCAGGGTGCACAGTGAGTGGCTCGCCCATACGAACCGCAGTCATCGCGGATCACCTGCTCCCCTTGCACCCTCCCCACCCAACGAATAAGGTGCTCTCCATCGCGCTCAGCCCCGAAACACTTTCACCAAAGGCCCTCCAATGATCCACATCCGCCCCATGACCCCAGACGATTTCGACCACTTCTGGCCGACCTTTCACTCAGTCGTTCAGGCCCGGGAAACCTACGCCTACGATCCGGCGCTGACGTTCGAGCAGGCTCGTGACTTGTGGCTCAAGCTGCCACAGCACACGCTGATTGCGGAAGAGGATGGCAAGGTGTTGGGCAGTTATTACCTGAAGGCGAATGCGGCAGGTCCGGGCAGTCATGTCTGCAACTGTGGCTATATGGTGACGGACGCAGCGCGGGGTCGTGGGGTGGCGCGGTTGATGTGTGAGCACTCGCAGCAGTTGGCTCGCGACAGCGGCTTTCTGGCCATGCAGTTCAATTCAGTGGTTGCCACCAATGAAGTGGCGGTCGCGCTGTGGCACAAGCTCGGTTTTGAGACAGTGGGTCGCCTGCCCAAGGCTTATCGGCATGCCCGCCTGGGGCTGGTGGATTGTCTGGTGATGTTCAAGTGGCTGGGCGATGCCCCTGAAGTTCAGGAACCTGCGCGGACCCTGCTGATCGGTCGCAAGAATATCGAGTCTGTTGTGTCACGCCCACGCCGCAAATAATCTGGTGCAGGCTCCCTCACGTCTGGTCCGGTTGCGACCTTGATGGGAGCCATCTTCCCTGCATCCCTCAGTTTTTCATCCCTTGAAGCTGCATTGTGCCTGGCGACTCATTCCTTGACCTCGCTCAGCGAGAATCGGTGTCCCTTGGTGTCACGCACTTCGGTCCCGACGATGTAGGCGATGGTCTGCCCGTCATGGTCGACCAGCCGTTGCGGGGTCCCCAGGCTAAGCGTGCCTATTTCGCCACTCCAGTCCCGTCGCGGGTCATGTTCGAGGTAGGCGTAGACCTTGCGTTCGCGAATGCGCCACACCGGATAGCGCTTGCGGCTGGAGATAACGTCGTAGGTCAGGTTGGGGTTGAAGATGAAGGCAGCAGTCATGGCAGTCTCCGCTATGAAGTGGCTGACTGCACGGTGAAGCCACGTGGTTGACGCAGAATAGACCACGCTTGAAAAGCCTTCGTTGCGACCGGACGACAAACCGCAACGCCACGAAAAACGGGCCTTTCGGCCCGTTTCTCACTCACGTTTCATATCGCTATTTGCCAGCACCCATTTCGGGTTGACGCTGCAGCAGCACACGGGTGACGCGGCGCTCTTCAACACCGACCACTTTGAGGTCCCAACCCTGCCAGTGGAGGCTGTCGCCCATGGTTGGCAGACGATCCAGCAGGCTCATGACCAGCCCGGCCAGCGTCTGGTAATCATCGGTGGCTTTGGCCTGGAAGCCGGTCCGCTCGCGGATCAGGCTCAGGTTCAATGCGCCCGAGACGATGAAGTCATCACCCTGCGCAACAATGTCCGGCCCTTCCACTTCGCTGGCATCAGGCAACTGGCCGGCAATCGATTCCAGAATGTCGGTCATGCTCAGCACACCGATGAAATCACCGAATTCGTTGACCACGAACGCGATATGGGTCGACTCCTTACGCATCTGTTCCAGTGCATTGAGGATGGTGAAGTTGTCGAGCAGGTTGATGGCCTTGCGCGACAGCAGCTTCAGGTCAGGCTCGTTACCGGACAGAAGCTCCTTGAGCAGTTCCTTCTTGTGAACGAAGCCCAGCGGTTCATCAATACCGCCTTCGCCGATCAACGGCAGGCGCGAATAGGACGAGTGCATCAGTTTCAGGCGGATCTTGTCGGCGTCGTCGCTCAGGTCGATGTAATCGATCTCGGCGCGCGGCGTCATGACGGTACGGATCGGACGCTCTGCCAATTGCAGTACGCCGCTGATCATCACCCGCTCGCGGCGGTCGAACACCGGCTCGGTGCTTTCGCCTTCCATCATGTCGATGATTTCTTCGTCGACATCACCCGACTCCAGTCGGCGACCACCCAACAGACGCATGACCGCATGGGCAGCACGTTCGCGACGTGGAAGATGACCATGAGCGGACTTCTTGCTGCGCTTGCGGGCGATCTGGTTGAAGACCTCGATCAGGATCGAGAAACCGATGGCCGCATACAGATAGCCTTTCGGAATGTGGAAGCCCAGGCCTTCAGCGGTCAGGCTGAAACCGATCATCATCAGGAAGCCCAGACACAGCATGATGACGGTCGGGCGACTGTTGACGAACTTGGTCAGCGGTTTGCTGGCGATCATCATCAGGCCGATGGAGAAGATCACCGCGATCATCATCACCGACAGATGCTCGACCATACCCACCGCAGTAATCACCGCGTCGAGCGAGAACACGGCATCAAGTACCACAATCTGCGCAACGATAGGCCAGAACAACGCGTAACCCGCATTGCCGGCCTTCTGGCTGACGTGCCCTTCGAGTCGTTCGTGCAGTTCCATGGTGGCCTTGAACAGCAGGAATACACCACCGAACAGCATGATCAGGTCACGGCCGGAGAACGTCTTGCCGAAGACCTCGAACAGAGGCTCGGTCAGCGTCACCATCCAGGAAATACTGGCCAGCAAGCCAAGGCGCATGATCAGCGCCAGCGAAAGACCAATCACACGTGCCTTGTCGCGCTGAGCGGGTGGAAGCTTGTCGGCCAGGATGGCAATGAACACCAGGTTATCGATACCCAGTACCAGTTCCAGAATGATCAGAGTCAGCAGGCCAAGCCAGGCCGTGGGGTCAGCAATCCATTCCATGGGATTTATTCAGCCTTCTGAACAGAATAGTGGGCGGGAGCGCCTGATGCGTTGAGCTGCGCACGGAGATTCAGCGCCGAATGCTGAGATTCATCCAGACAGGCTGAATAGCCTTGGGCAGGGGCAATACGCGAAAAAGGGGATGAAGCAAGGCTTGAATAAGGCTTTATGCCGCATGGGGTGCAGAGGAATGGCCAGCCTGATGCTGAGGAAGGAAAACGACTCGGAGGTTCCTGGAGGGTGTTCATACGGTCCTGAAATTTGATACGGGCGATGATCCTACAATACACAGATCAAATCCGCGCGCGGAATAAGTATTACAAGAGTTGACTGTTGAACCACTGCCCTGCTTCTCGTAAACCCTCCCGGGCGACGTTTTGTCGCACCCGAATCCGCGACCAGTTGTCTGACGACGCCCGATGTACGGTAGATGGCGCCGAGCAATTGTTTTAAAATGTTGCAATAACGTCACACCTGCGCAGGGCTAATCCCTGACGCCACCTGACAAGAATCATAAAAAGAAAGCCCGTCATAGACGGGCTTTTTTCGTTTTCAGCTTTTGCACGCCATGCGGCCGATGAATCGCACGCATGGCAACCAACCCGTTTTCTGACCTTTGAGGATCTTGCTTCATGTTGCGTATCGTCGTCGTTCATCTGTTCCAGTGGCTCAAGCGCCTGTCTTCCGGCCTGCTCTCCCGAGGATCGCAGTACAGCGAATCCCGTGATTTCACCCGTGAAAACGATGAAGGCCGCTGGACCTTCGTGTCCGTCGCTATCATTCTGACCTTGAGTCTGTATTGCCTGGCCGGTCTGGGCTATTACGCCAAGGTCAATGTGTGGGACGGCTTTACTCAGGAACAGAAAGCCAATATCGCGCAAGCGATGGTTGTCAGCTCGCAGAATCTGTAAGCGGCCAGCCTGCAACACCGGACGGGGAAGCTGAGGCTTCCCCGTTTGCGTTTCAGTGCTTGTCAGATGCTTAAGTTTCTGCGAGAAAGCTGCCCGCATACGCAAGGAGATATCTGGCAATGAACAACGAACTTCTCATAACCGATCTGCAGATTGGCGAAGGCAAGACCGTGGTCAAGGGCGCATTGATCACTACCCACTACACCGGCACCCTGTCCGACGGCACGGTGTTTGACTCTTCCCACGAGCGCGGCAAGCCTTTTCAGTGCGTGATCGGCACGGGGCGCGTGATCAAGGGCTGGGATCAGGGTCTGATGGGCATGAAAGTCGGAGGCCGTCGCACGCTGTTCGTTCCGGCTCACCTCGCTTACGGCGACCGGAAAATGGGCGCTCACATTCAGCCGGGATCCGACCTGAGCTTCGACATAGAACTGCTGGAAGTCCTGACACGCGACGATTGACCGTGCGGCCGGGCGTGCTGCGTGTTTATTCTCAGCATCCCGATCACACTTCGTTTGTCGGATTGCGCACACACGCAGAAAAAGCCATGCTCAGGGTATGGAATTCAACGACTTCTGACAGGACACCCCATGGCGCTCAACAAGTCGACCCAAGAGCTGAAAAAGCACCTCAAGGGCACGGCCACCAACCTCGAAACCACTGCAGATGAAATTCTCAAGCTCGCTTCACAGATGAAAGACGTCGATGTCACGGCCGTTCTGCAAATGGTCAATCGCCTTTACAGCGACGCCGACCAGCTCAAGGCTTATGCCGATGAGGTCAGGGCGAAGCGAATCGTCCGCGCCAAGCTGCCTTGAATCGTTGACCCAAATAGCCTGTTGATCCCGCAGTCCTAACGTTTCAGAGAGCCGTCGATGCCGTCAGCGTTCGCTCATACCCGTGTTCGATACCTGGCGTTACAGAAACGGCGGACCGGGGTCGGCATGGCTCTGGCCGCCAGTCTTTCGGTTTTGGCGGGGATGACAGACGCCATTGGCTTCATGGCAACGGGCGATTTTGTTTCCTTCATGAGCGGCAACACCACGCGGCTGGCAGTGGCGCTAAGCGAAGGAGACATGGGCATGACCGCTCGCCTGACACTGGCAATCGGCGTGTTCATTGCGGGCAACGCGCTGGGTATTGTCATCGCCCGGCTGGGCAATCGTCGTGCATTGCCGCTGCTGCTGGTTGTCGCGACGCTGTTGTGTGCAGCCGCTGCCTGGCCACTGGAGAAGAATCTGCTGGCGCTGGTCTGGGCGATTCTGGCGATGGGCATGCTCAACGCTGCGGTTGAGCAGGTAAACGGCCAGTCGGTTGGGCTGACCTACGTGACCGGTGCCCTGTCCCGCTTCGGACGTGGCCTGGGTCGCTGGTTGATGGGTGAGCGGAAGAATGGCTGGCAGGTTCAACTGATTCCCTGGTTCGGCATGTTCGTCGGCGCAGTGATCGGGGCGCTGATCGAACGTAAGCTCGGGCTGAACGCCCTACTGGTCAGCGCCAGCCTGTCGGCATTGCTGGGGCTCGCCTCGCTCGGCATCCCGCATCGATGGCAGCGCCTGTACATGCCGCGGTGAAGCAAATAGGTTTACCATACGCGCCATTTTTCCGACCGACCCTGCCCCATGACTCCCGAAGCGCTCGCCATTCTGCAACAGCACCTGCTCAACGCCCTGAGCAACGTCCCGACTGAAACCCGCCGGTTATTTCATGGCCGCGGGCGCGTCTGGCCCGGGCTGGAGCACATCACTGTCGACTGGATGCAACGCGTGGTGCTCGTGTCGCTGTTCAAGGAACCGCAGGAATCCGAGCTTGCCGAACTGAATCGTCTGCTGCTGGCGCTGATCGAAACGCCTCAATGGCAACAGAGTCAGGCTCATACTTTGCTGCTGCAACATCGCTACCTGCCGCAGAGCACCACCCAGTGGCTGACGGGTGAGGAAGTGGATGAGTGGGTCATCACTGAAAACGGTCTGCGCTACAAGGTCGATTTCGGCAAGAAGCAGAACAGCGGATTGTTTCTGGACATGCGCTACGGCCGCGAATGGGTGCAGGCCCAGGCCAGGGGCAAGCGCATCCTTAACCTGTTCGCCTATACCTGCGGCTTTTCAGTCGCAGCGATTGCCGGTGGCGCCGACCATGTGGTGAATCTGGACATGGCCCGCGCCGCGCTCAATCGAGGCCGCGAGAACCATCGCCTGAACGAACATGACCTGAGTCGCGTCACCTTTCTGGGCCATGACCTGTTCAAGTCCTGGGCCAAGGTCACGCGCTCCGGTCCTTATGATCTGATCATCATCGATCCGCCCTCTTTCCAGAAAGGCAGCTTCCTGCTCGACAAGGATTACCAGCGTGTCCTGCGCCGCCTGCCGGAGTTGTTGGAGGAAGACGGTCTGGTGCTAGCCTGCATGAACGATCCGGCGGTAGGGCCTGAGTTTCTGATCCAACACACGGCCACCGAAGCACCCTGCCTGCGCTACGAGCAGCGTCTGAAGAACCCACCAGAGTTTCCCGATGCGCGTGTGGACGGCGGTTTGAAAGCGCTGGTGTTCAAGGCTGAGGGATTGAGTCGGTCGGGATGGGCCTGACCGGCTTTTTCATGCAGATCGGCGTACGCGCTGCGAACCGCTATTCAGCCTGCCCGAACACCTGACTCGGACGCCTCAATGACGGATCAAACGGGTTGATGCGCGCACTGATCGCCGTGGCCTCGCGCTTGAGCAATTCGACCACTGTCGTCAGCCGGTCCGGGCCCAGACGGTCAGAAATGGTCGCGACACTGAGCGCCGCGACAGCGCGGCCGTTACGGTCCAGAATGGGGACCGCCAGCCCGGCCATTCCCGGCAATGCACCGGTGTTGCGCGCGGCATAACCCAGGCGTCTGACGTTCTCGACTTCGGAGCGCAGGAAGACTTCGTCGTACAGATGAAAATCCTTGAGCCTGGGCAGGTTGTAGGCGATCACCGTTTCGCGCTCGTCTTCGGGCAGAAACGCCAGAATGGCCAGACTGCCCTGCCCCACACCCAAGGCAACACGCCCGCCGATGTCGCCGGTAAACGTGCGAATCGGGTACGGCCCTTCACTGCGGTCCAGACAGATGGCGTCAAAGCCACTGCGCGCCAGCAGGAACAGCGAGTCACCCAGCGAGGCGGACAACCGAAGCAGGCTGGGCCTGACCAGATCCCGCAGGTTGCCGGTATTGCCTGCCTTCGCGGCCAGCGCGAAGAACTCGATGCTCAGCCGGTAGCGCTTGCTGAGTAGATCCTGCTCGACCATGCCCTCGTCCATCAGGCTGCGCAGCAAACGGTGAGTCGTGGGCTGGGAGAGGCCGACGCGCTGCGCCAGTTGCGTCACCCGCTCGCCGCCCTCATCGCATTCCCCCAGGCAACGCAGTACCGCGAACAATCTGGAAACGGCTCCGACACCCACGTCCTTGTGCTCATGGTTCCGATCAGTGGAATCTTTTATTCCCTTGCTCATACATTTTTTCACTCAATGAATGAATCTGAAAAAAGATGTTGTTCAGTGAAATTCCTGATTGAGCGCATCCTAGCCTTCGTCCTACTCTCAGTCCACAGGGGCGATTTGAACAATCAACCGGTAGCCGACCCAGATCGAGCACCAACGTCCAATGCTGCAAAGGCTCACTTCGCATCTGCCCATGACAAAAGCGTGCTCCGGCGCGCGTGCATATAAGGTGGAAGCAGGCATGGCATTTCTGCAGCTCGAAGGTCTCTCCAAACGCTACGGCTCGATCAATGCCGTGGTTGCCACCGACCTGAACGTGGACAAGGGCGAATTCGTCTCGCTGTTGGGCCCGTCCGGTTGCGGCAAAACCACTACCCTGCAAATGATCGCCGGCTTTGTCGACGTCAGTGACGGACGCATCGTGCTCGACGGACGCGACATCACCCACGCCAAACCCAGCAGCCGTGGCCTGGGCGTGGTGTTTCAGAGTTACGCGCTCTTCCCGCACATGACGGTTGCCAACAACGTGGCGTTCGGCCTGCGCATGCGCAAGGTGCCAGCCGCCGAGATCCAGAGCCGAGTCGGCAAGGTGTTGAAACTGGTGCGCCTGGATCAGCACGCAGAACGCTATCCAAGAGAATTGTCCGGCGGTCAGCGTCAGCGTGTGGCATTGGCACGTGCGCTGGTGATCGAGCCACCGGTGCTGCTGCTCGATGAACCGCTGTCCAACCTCGACGCCAATCTGCGCGAAGAAATGCAGTTCGAGATTCGTCGGATCCAGAACGAAGTGGGCATCACCACGCTGATGGTGACTCACGATCAGGCAGAAGCGTTGTCGATCAGCGACCGAGTAGTGGTCATGCAGGCCGGACGTATCACTCAGATCGATGAACCCTACACACTCTACGAGCATCCGCGTACACGCTTCATCTCCGGTTTCGTCGGCAAGGCCAACATGTTGCCGGGTGATCTGGACGGCAGCGGCGTGCCGCAGATACGTCAGTTGTCGGGCGAAGGTGCGTTGACCCTCAGCCTGCGGCCGGAAAAGATCGATCTGGTCGCGCCTGGCTGTGGCCGTCTGTCGGGACGCATCGTCACCCGCTACTTTCTCGGCAGCCAATGGCTGTACAGCATTCAGACCGGCGTTGGCGAGTTGACCGTGGTGCGCCGCAACGACGGGCAGCCACCGCTCGAGCAAGGCGCAGCGGTCGGTCTGGACTGGTCCTCCGAACTGCTGCGCGTGCTGGATGCCGACGAGGTGCGCGCATGAGCCTGCTGACTCAAATGCGTCAGGGTCGGCGCGGCTATTGGCTGTCCGCCCCGGCGCTGGCCTTGTATATCGGCCTGCTGGTATTGCCGCTGGGTCTGACGCTGCTGTTGTCGTTCAACGTGTTCGACTATCAGGTGGGCGTCAAAAGCGACAGTTACACGCTGGATAACTATGGTGCGGTGCTGACCGACAGCTACTTCTACGAAATCTTTCTGCGCACCTTCTGGATCAGCGCGCTGGTCACTTTGCTCTGCGTGGTGATCGGTGTGCCCGAGGCTTACATCCTGAGTCGCATGGGCACGCCATGGCGTTCGATCTTTCTAATCCTGATTCTCACGCCGCTGCTGATTTCAGTGGTCGTGCGGGCCTTTGGCTGGAGCCTGCTGCTGGGTGCGGACGGGCTGATCAATCAGGGCATCCAGGCCATGGGCGGACGTCCGCTCAAGCTTCTGTATACCCCGTTCGCAGTGGTCATCGCGCTGGTGCACGTGATGCTGCCATTCATGATTATTCCGGTCTGGACCTCGCTGCAGAAGCTCGACCCCACCGCAGAACAGGCGGCGCTGTCACTGGGCGCCAGTCAGGCGAAAGTGATGCGCCTGATCGTGTTGCCGCAGGTCATGCCCGGTGTGCTTTCGGGATCGCTGATCGTTTTCGGTCTGGCTGCCAGTTCGTTCGCGATTCCCGGTCTGCTCGGCGGACGCCGCCTGAAAATGGTCGCCACGGTGATCTACGACCAATACCTGTCCGAGTTGAACTGGCCAATGGGCGCGACGCTGGCCGTGGCGCTGTTGCTGGTGAACCTGCTGGTGATGCTGTCGTGGAACCGCATGATCGAAGGCCGTTACAAGAAAACCCTGGGGGAATGATCCATGTCCAAGAACGGTCCTCTGGCCCTGTCGTTTCATGCGTTGGTCGTGGTGTTCATGATGGCGCCACTGGTGGTCGTCTGCCTGGTGGCGTTCACGCCGGAAAACACCCTGAGCCTGCCGACCACAGAGTTTTCGCTGCGCTGGTTCAAGGCAGTATTCGAACGGGCCGACTTCATTGACTCGTTCTACAACAGCCTGATTCTGGCGTTTGTGTCGGCAACGCTGGCCACGCTGATAGCGGTACCTGCCGCACTGGCGATCACTCGGCACAGCTTTCCGGGACGCAACTTTTTCAACGCCCTGTTTCTGTCGCCCATCATCATTCCGCATCTGGTGCTGGGTGTGGCGATGCTGCGCCTGTTTGCCCTGATGGGCGTCAACGGCAGCTTCACCTGGCTGATCTTCGCCCACGTACTGGTCATCACGCCCTACGTGCTGCGCCTGGTACTGGCGGCTGCCATCGGCATTGATCGCAGCGCCGAACACGCCGCCCAATCGCTGGGGGCCAGTCGCTTCACGCTGTTTCGCCAGATCACCCTGCCGATGATTCTGCCCGGTGTTGCCGGTGGCTGGCTGCTGGCGTTCATCAACAGCTTCGACGAGGTGACGTTGTCGATCTTCGTCACTTCGCCCGCGACACAGACCCTGCCGGTGCGCATGTATGTGTACGCCACCGAATCCATCGACCCGATGATGGCTGCCGTTTCGGCGCTGGTCATCGCCCTCACGGCCGCCACCATGATTCTGCTCGACCGGGTCTACGGACTCGACCGCGTGCTGGTCGGCAAACATTGATTCCGGGCCTGGAGCATAGCGATGGCACTGCTTAAACGATTGGCCGAACAAGATCGCCCGGCGCTGTCCTTCACCCTCGACGGGCAGCCGGCCAGCGGCCTGCTGGGCGACACGCTGCTGACTGCGCTGCTCACTGCGAGTGATCACTTGCGCGGCAGCGACTTCAGCGCCGAACCACGCGCAGGTTTCTGCATGATGGGCGCCTGCCAGGATTGCTGGGTACGCCTGGGTGACGGTCAGCGGGTACGCGCCTGCTCGACATTGCTGGAGGCTGGCCAGACGGTCATTCGTGAGCCCGGGCGGCGTCTTTCCGGGGAGCCACGCTCGTGAGCACTGAAAAAGTAGTGGTCATCGGCGCCGGTCCTGCCGGTGTCCGGGCGGCGCAAACGTTACAGGCTCATGGCATCAAGCCTTGCCTGATCGACGAGGGGCTGCGCGGGGGCGGACAGATCTACCGTCGCCAGCCCGAAAACTTCAAACGCTCGCCAAAAGCGCTTTACGGCTTTGAAGCGCACAAGGCTGTCGCCGTGCATCAGACGCTGGACGCGCTGACGAACAGTATCGACTATCGCCCGCAAACGCTGGTCTGGAGCGCCGAACAGGGTCGACTCGACGTTCTTCAGAACGGGCTTTGCGGCCATGTCGACTACTCCCATCTGATCGTGGCCACAGGCGCGACCGATCGGGTCCTCCCTGTACCTGGCTGGACCCTGCCCGGCGTGTATAGCCTGGGCGCAGCGCAGATTGCCCTGAAATATCAGGGCTGCGCCATTGGTGAACGGGTGGTGTTCTGCGGCAGCGGACCGTTGCTGTATCTGGTCGCCTACCAATATGCCAAGGCCGGTGCCAAGGTGCTGGCGGTGCTCGACAGCGCGCCGTTTTCGGCACAATGCCGTGCGCTTCCCGCGCTGCTTGGTCAGCCCGCAACCCTCGCCAAAGGGCTCTATTACCGCGCCTGGCTGACGGCGCACGGCATTGCAGTGCATCAAGGGGCGCACCTGAAGCGTGTCGAGGGACAGCAACGGGTCAGCAGTGTGAGCTGGGAGCGCGACGGTCAGACAAGACACCTTGAGTGCGACGCTGTCGCCTTCGCCCATGCCTTGCGCAGCGAGACGCAACTCGCCGACCTGTTGGGCTGCGGGTTCGACTGGAGCCCGCTGAACCGCGCCTGGCTGCCGGTTCGCGACGATGCCGGGCGCAGCAGCGTGGAGCAGGTTTATCTGGCGGGCGACGGAGCCGGAATCATGGGCGCCGACGCGGCCGAAATGGCCGGAGAACTGGCCGCGTTGAGCCTGTTGCAGGATTGTGGTCGCGACGTGGACGAGCATCGCATCGACCGGCTGAAAGCACGGCTCAAGCGAATCGAGCACTTTCGTCATGGGCTGGAAACCGCGTTCCCGTTTCCGGATGACTGGGCGACCAACGTTCCCGATGAAACGCTGATCTGCCGCTGCGAGGAAGTGAGCGCAGGCGATATTCGCCGCACGGTGCAGGAAGGCCATTGGGAGATGAACCGCGTCAAGGCCATGTGCCGGGTCGGAATGGGACGCTGTCAGGGCCGCATGTGTGGCCTGGCGGCGGCAGAACTGGTTGCCTGCAAGAGCGGGCGCCCGGTGCAGGAGGTCGGTCGTCTGCGCGGACAATCGCCGATCAAGCCGATTCCGTTTGGTGTGGAGACACAGGCATGAGCACGCTGATCGAAACCGATGCGCTGATCATCGGCGGCGGCATTGTCGGCGCTTCAGCGGCGCTGACACTGGCCCTGAAAGGCAAGCGCGTTGCCCTGCTCGAACGGGACTTTTGCGGCTCGCACTCGAGCGGCGTGAACTACGGCGGCGTTCGCCGTCAGGGTCGTCCGCTGTCACAACTCCCACTGTCGCAGCGCGCCCACCATATCTGGGGCAATCTGCGTGATCTGATCGGCATCGATGGCGAATATCAGCGCTCCGGGCATCTCAAACTGGCCCGCTCCGAACAGGACATGGACGCGCTACGCGCCTATGCCCAGGCCAGTCAGGGTTTCGGGCTGGATTTGCAGTTGCTGGATCGCGCCGAGCTTCGGGCGCGATTCCCCTGGGCCGGTGACGTTGCGGTCGGCGCTTCGCTGTGCGCTGATGACGGACACGCCAACCCGCGTCTGGTCTCGCCCGCCTTTGCCCGCGCCGCGCGTCTGGCCGGTGCTCAGGTTTTCGAGCAGGCGCAGGTGACGCAGGTCAATCACGACGGGCAGGCGTTCATCGTCGAAACCGCCAATGGCCTGAAACTGCGCGCACCCTGGCTGCTCAATTGCGCGGGTGCCTGGGCCGGTCAGCTTGCCGCACAATTCAACGAGCCGGTCCCCATGTATTCAGGGCACCCAGCCATGCTGGTCACCGAGCCGCTGCCCATGTTCATGGACGTCAGCACCGGCGTCGAAGGCGGCGGTATCTATGCACGTCAGGTAGCGCGAGGCAATTGCGTGCTGGGTGGCGGTCAGGGTTTTGCTCTGGATCCGGCGCGTGCGCGGCCGGGCCAGGCTGCTGTGCTGGATATCCTGCGCAACGCTGTTGAACTGTATCCCCCGCTCAAGGGCGCTCAGGCCATTCGTACCTGGAGCGGCACCGAGGGCTATCTGCCGGATCGTGAGCCGGTGCTTGGACCGAGCCTGACCCAACCGGGCCTGTTGCATGGCTTCGGCTTTGCCGGTGCAGGTTTCCAGATCGGGCCTGCCGCAGGCGAAGCGTTGGCTGAATGGGTCTGCGCCGGTCACTCCTCGATATCACTCGATGCCTTTTCAATCGGCCGGTTCCGGACCGAACAGGCTCTATCCGTTGCCGACTCAACGCTCATCGTCTCACCCCGCTCTGCTCCCGAACCCGTTTCGAACGTCATCCCATTGCACAGAGGAAGGTCGCCTTTATGAACATCGCCAAACGTGTCGCCCTCACCGGTCTGTCTTGCCTGCCCTTGGCGGCTTTGCTCACGTCCATGCCCGCCAGCGCCGAAACCACGCTCTATCTGGGCATGAATGGCGGGACGATGGAGCGTCTTTACGCCGATCAGGTACTGCCCGCCTTCGAGAAAGCCAACAACGTGAAAGTGGTGATCGTGCCGGGCACCTCGGCGGATATTCTGGCCAAGGTTCAGGCCAGCAAGGACAACCCCCAGATGCACGTCATCTTTCTCGACGACGGCATCATGTACCGCGCCATTTCCATGGGTCTGTGCGACACCCTGCAGCCCAGCGCGGCGCTCAACGACTTGCCGGACAAGGCGAAGATCAAGGAACAGGCTGCTGCGGTCAGCCTCGGGGTGACTGGCTTGGCGTACAACACGCGCATGTTCAAGGAGCAAGGCTGGGCTGCGCCGACCTCGTGGATGGACCTGGCGGACAAGCGTTTCAAGGACAAGGTGGTGTTTCAGTCGCTGGCTTCCTCGACCTTCGGCCTGCATGGCTTCCTAATGTTCAACCGCATTCAGGGTGGCAGCGAGAAGGATGTCGAGCCGGGCTTCAAGGCATGGCCGAAAACCGTCGGGCCGAACGTGCTGGAGTACATCGCCAGTTCGGCGAAGATTTCCGAGATGGTGCAGACCGACGAAGCCGCGCTGTTCCCGCTGACACCGACCCAGGTGACCGCCTTGAAAATCAAGGGCGTTCCGGTGGAGTACGCAGCGCCGAAGGAAGGCGGTGTGGTATTGAACGTGGCGGAATGCGCCATCGCCAACAACACCCAGCCGGAACTGGCTCAGAAACTCGCGGCTTATCTGCTGACGCCCGAAGCGCAGGCCCCGGCGCTGGAGTTCGGTGATCAGATCCCGTCCAACCCGAAAACCCCGACCACCGACAAGACCCGCACTCAGGTCGAGGCGATGAACAAGTACCTTGAAACAGCCGTGACCATCGACTGGGATCAGGTGAATCAGATTCGTCCGGAGTGGAACGCGCGCTGGAGTCGTAGTATCGAGCGGTAGTAATGACTGACGCAGAATGATGAGTCTGCCTCAACACTGATCGTGCCCATGCTCCGCGCTCGTCGTTATACACAAGTCCGGAAGACGCGCAAAAAGGGGGCCGAGACGAAAGTGACTGACTGAATGCATACCCCGTGGTCGCAGCAAGACTCGGGTATAA
>NZ_JARVSO010000043.1:0-18304 GCF_030209155.1 Pseudomonas sp. fls2-241-TYG-175
ATGCCCACGCGGAGCGATGGGCACGATCAGTGTTGAGGCAGACTTGTGTATAACGCCGAGCGCAGAGCATGGGCACGATCAGCGTCGGGCGCACCTTCAACACACGGCGCTGGCCTTGGAGTAATTCGCCACCTTGCGCAGCTTCTCCACTTCGAAGACTTCCAACTGCCCTTCCCCCAAACGAACGACTTTGCGTGCATGCAGGTCCTGCAGCACGTCGAGCAAAACGGCCGGAGAAAGATCCTCAGGCGGCTGGATTTCGTCCAGCGTAACCAGGCGCCGCGCATGGCTGAGATTTCCATAGCCTTCGGACAGCATTAGCAGGCGCCACGCAACCCAGTGCCTGGCGGGCAATCGGGCCATCTCATCAGAAAGCGGAATCGGCAGGCCCAGCTTGTGGCTGAGCAGACCGGCAAACGAATGCCAGTACTGCGGATGCTGATCGAGCAGCTCCATGAGCACGCGCTGGGGCACATGCAGAAAGATCGTCTGCTCCCGTGCCACCACATCGAACCTGCGCGGCAGCCCGTCGAACAACGACACTTCTCCGAACCAGCACGGCAGGCGAACGGGCTCCAGACGTGGCACCAGACGCTGATCAACAGCAGGACCGACACGCACACTGCCCTCGACCAACACGTAAAGACCGCACGCCGGGTCGCCTTTTTTGAACAGTGCCTTGCCGGGCGTCTTGCGAATCTGGAAAGCGGCGTCCAGCAGGCTATCCTGCAAACCGGCAGGTAGATTGGAAAACCAGTAATCGGACAGCAATCGTGACCGCCATAACGTTCCATTTGTCATATTTGCTCCCTTGTTTTTCAGGCAGTCGTATTGCAAAGGCGATACGGTGATCAACCCGGATCAGCGCTTCAGGCAGGAATAATAATGAAAAACCTTGTCGATCATCTCAGCCAATACGCGTCCTATCACCGCGACTCACGCAATATCGTGACCCACTTCATAGGTATCCCGCTGATTGTTCTGGCAGTGGCCGTACTTTTGTCCCGGCCGGGCTGGTCAGTGGGCGGCATCTGGCTATCGCCCGCGGCGCTGGTGACGTTGGCATCGACCGTGTTTTACCTGCGACTGGACCGGGTGCTTGGCGTGGTGATGGCGGTACTTTTGCTGCTGTGCATCTGGGCAGGCGCGAATCTGGCGCAACAGACGACCATGGTCTGGCTGAGTGCGGGCGTGGGGCTGTTTGTCGTTGGCTGGATCATCCAGTTCATCGGCCACTATTACGAAGGCCGCAAACCGGCATTCATCGATGACGTGACCGGCCTGATCATCGGCCCGCTGTTCGTGGTGGCGGAGCTGGCATTCCTGATGGGCCTGCTGAAACCGTTGCAGCACGCCATCGAAGAACGTGCCGGCCCGGTGGGGCGCAACGTGCGCAAGGCTGCGGTTTAACGAACGGGTGATCGTTCCTACGCTCCGCGTGGGCGCATCAATATAGTGTGATGATCGTTCCTACGCTCCGCGTGGGAATGCCTCTCGGGACGCTCTGCGTCCGCTCTTGAATATAACGCAGAGCGTCACGGGCGGCATGCCCACGCGGAGCGATGGGCACGATCAGTACCGGGTCGTTCAAACAAGCACGATCAGCCCGACTGCCTTACAACTTCTGCCAGACCTTGGGTTTGAAGAACAGGGTCTCGCCCCGCGCCAGGCCCACAAGGCTGTCGTGATCCTTGACCACTTCGGCCTCGATAAGCTCGCTCTGCCCTTCGACCTTGAGCGTGACCCGCGTGGTCGCGCCAAGCGGGCGGATGTCGCGGACTTCGGCGGCGTGGTGGTCTTCCAGTTCCTGGCGTGACAACGACACTTCATGCGGGCGGAACAATACGTGGCCTTCATCACCCAGACTCAGACGGTTGGAGTCGCCGAGGAAGTGATACACGAAGTCATTGGACGGGTTTTCATACACCTCACCCGGTGAGCCGATCTGTTCGATCACGCCCTTGTTCATCACCACGATGCGGTCCGCCACTTCCATGGCTTCTTCCTGATCGTGTGTCACGAAGACCGAGGTCAGGTTGATGTCTTCGTGCAGACGCGCCAGCCAGCGACGCAGCTCCTTGCGGACCTTGGCGTCCAGCGCCCCGAACGGCTCGTCCAGCAGCAGCACTTTGGGCTCCACAGCCAAGGCGCGGGCCAGCGCGATACGCTGGCGCTGACCACCGGAAAGCTGCTCCGGGTAGCGGTCGGCCAGCCAGTCCAGTTGCACCATGTTCAACAATTCGTGAACCTTCTCGGCAATCCGCGTCTCGTTGGGACGTTCGCGCTTGGGCTTCATGCGCAGGCCGAACGCGACGTTGTCGAACACGGTCATGTGCCGGAACAGCGCGTAATGCTGAAACACGAAACCGACGTTGCGATCACGCACGTCATGGCCGGAGACGTCTTCACCGTGGAACACGATGCTGCCGGCATCCGGGGTCTCCAGGCCTGCGATGATGCGCAGCAAGGTAGTCTTGCCGCAGCCTGACGGGCCAAGCAAGGCAACCAGTTCGCCACTCTGGATGTCCAGATTGATGCTGTTCAGGGCCTTGAAGGCGTTGAAGTTCTTGCTGACGTTACGGACTTCGATCGACATGATTATTCCTCCGCCGCGTTATGGCGCAGACGGTTAATACGGGATTCGCTCCACTGCTTGAGCAGCAGGATGAACAGCGCGAGGATCAGCAACAGGCTCGCAACCGCAAAGGCGGCAACGTGGTTGTATTCGTTGTAGAGGATCTCGACGTGCAGCGGCAGGGTGTTGGTAACGCCGCGAATGTGGCCGGACACCACCGACACCGCGCCAAACTCACCCATCGCCCGAGCGGTACACAGCACCACGCCATAGATCAGGCCCCACTTGATGTTCGGCACCGTGACATGCCAGAACATCTGCCAGCCGTTGGCACCCAGCAGACGCGCCGCCTCTTCCTCCTGCGTGCCCTGCTCCTGCATCAACGGGATCAGTTCACGCGCGACGAACGGCACGGTCACAAAGATGGTTGCCAGCACGATGCCCGGCAGCGCGAAGACGATCTGGATGTCATGATCCTGCAGCCACGGCCCGAACAGGCCCTGCGCGCCGAACATCAGCACGTAGACCAGACCGGCAATGACCGGCGATACCGAGAACGGCAGGTCGATCAGCGTGACCAGAATGCTCTTGCCACGAAACGAGTACTTGCTCACACACCACGCGGCGCTGACGCCGAACACAAGGTTGAGCGGCACCGAGATCAGCACGGCAATGACCGTCAGCTTGAGCGCCGACAGTGCGTCCGGCTCGAGCACCGCCTCGAAGAATGCGCCCAGACCGTTTTTCAGGCCTTGCGAGACCACGATGAACAGCGGCAGCCCCAGAAACAGGGCGAAGATCAGCCAGCCAAGGCCGATCAGGATACGACGCGCTACCGCATTGCCACGACGTGCGTCGTTGGCGGAGGCTGCAGCGGAAACCGATGAATAAGACATGCTCGCCTCCTCAGGATGGGGTTTCAATGCGCCGCTGCAGCAGGTTGATCAGCAGCAGCAGAATGAAGGAAACCACCAGCATCAGAACGCCAATGGAAGTCGCACCGGTGTAGTCGTACTGGTCGAGCTTGACCATGATCAGCAAGGGCATGATTTCGGTTTTCATGGGCATGTTGCCCGCGATGAAGATGACCGAACCGTACTCCCCCACACCGCGAGCGAAGGCCAGCGCGAAGCCCGTCAGCCAGGCAGGCAGCAGCGCGGGCACGAGAATGTGGCGAAACACCTGCAGCGGACGGGCACCCAGGCAGGCGGCGGCCTCTTCGACTTCACGCGGGATATCTGCCAGCACTGGCTGAACAGTGCGCACCACGAACGGCAGCGTCACGAAGGTCAGCGCCAGAGTGATACCCAACGGGGTGTAGGCGATCTTGAAACCCAGATCAGTGGCGAACTGCCCGACCCAGCCATTGGGCGCATACAGCGCTGTCAGGGCGATACCGGCCACGGCGGTCGGCAGGGCAAAAGGCAGGTCGATCATCGCATCGATGATCTTGCGTCCGGGGAAGGTATAACGCACCAGCACCCACGCCAGCAGCGTACCGATCACCCCGTTGATGACCGCCGCGTAGAACGCGGTGCTGAAACTCAACTTCAGCGCCGCCAGTACGCGAGGTGCGGTGATGATGGTCCAGAACTGATCCCAGGTGAGCTGTGCGGCATGCACGAACATGGCGGCCAGCGGTATAAGCACAATCAGACTGAGGTACACCAAGGTGTAGCCCAGCGTCAGCCCGAAGCCGGGTATGACGGGGGAGATACGACGCGACATAGAAGTCCCTGGTTTTACTTGCACGAAGCCCGGACGTTGATCCGGGCTGTTTTACCATCACTGCGATACCGTGCCTGTTGAGGGCTGCGCGGTATCGTCATGCGGTTTATTGCGCTTGATAAATCTGGTCGAACACGCCGCCGTCGTTAAAGAACTTCGGCTGCGCAGTCTTCCAGCCGCCGAAGTCTTTGTCGATAGTCACCAGATCCAGTTTCGGGAATTGCTTCTCGTATTTGGCGGCGATCTCTTTGTCACGTGGACGATAGAAGTTTTTCGCGGCAATTTCCTGGCCTTCCTTGCTGTACAGGTGTTTCAGGTACTCGGTCGCCACGGCGGTGTTGCCTTTCTTCTCGGCATTCTTGTCGACGACGGCGACCGGCGGCTCGGCCAGAATCGACAGCGACGGTACGACGATGTCGAACTTGTCGGCACCACCGTCTTCCTTCAGCGCCAGGAACGCTTCGTTTTCCCACGCCAGCAGCACATCACCCTGACCGTTGTTGACGAAGGTGATGGTCGAGCCGCGCGCACCGGTGTCCAGAATCGGCACATGCTTGAACAGGGTCTGCACGTATTCCTTGGCCTTGGCTTCGTCGCCACCGCCCGCCTTCAGGCCATAAGCCCAGGCAGCCAGGAAGTTCCAGCGCGCGCCGCCCGAGGTTTTCGGGTTGGGCGTGATCACCGACACGTCTTTCTTGATCAGGTCGCCCCAGTCCTTGATGCCTTTTGGATTGCCCTTGCGCACCAGAAACACGATGGTCGAGGTGTACGGCGTGCTCGCGTCCGGCAGACGCGTCTGCCAGTTTTCAGGCAGGGTCTTGCCCAGCTTGGCGATCTCGTCGATGTCACCGGCCAGCGCCAGGGTAACGACGTCGGCGCGCAGGCCGTCGATCACGCCACGGGCCTGCTTGCCCGAACCACCATGGGACTGCTTGATGGTCACGGTGTCGTCCGGATGGGACTGTTTCCAGTGCTTGGCGAACTCGGCGTTGTATTCCTGATACAGCTCACGCGTCGGGTCGTACGACACGTTGAGCAACTCGTAGTCCTTGGCGACAGCGGAACCTGCGAATACAGCGCTGGCGAGAGCGGCCAGGGCAAAACGGCGAATGGACATAGGTGAAGCTCCTGCAAATTCTGTGTGTCGGCTTTTTTTGATTTCTTCGTCGCACGCCAGCGTGAGATTCACACCGGCGCGCTGCTTGTCAGGGGTGCATCGCATTCGGTTGTTTCATCCGGCGCTGTGTCAGCTCGGCTTGTTACCCGGGTTCTGCAAACGAAACTTTTCCTTGCGCTCGATCTGCACCACTTGTGCGTTGTGCACGGTGATCTCGACGGCGCCAAAGCGCAGGTCACGCAACGCACTCTGAATCTCACGCAAAATGGCCGCTTCGTCCTGACCGTCAACACTACGTAGAGATGCGCTCATTATCGTATTCCTTGAAAGTGGAGCCTGCCGTCGCACCCGAAGCGCTGGCATGTGGCGATGAGGCAATAGTAGTGAGGTGCAGATATTCTTAAAAAGACTATTTAAGAATGCAGATATAACCAAAAGAAATTAAAAGATTCCACGCCATGGCGGAACGCATTGCACGTCCGGCCAGAGCATGAATCAGGCGCGTCAGAACCCGTCAGACCGGAGCTGTGGTGAACACCGGGGCATGTGCCCAATTGATCGATTCGGCAGGCACGGGTCGCCCGAACCAGTAGCCCTGGCCCAACTCACACCCGTTGTCGAACAGAAACGCCGCCTGCTCGGCCTGCTCGATGCCCTCGGCCAGCACTCGCATGCCCATGCTGCCCGCCAGCGCGATGACCGCGCGCACGATGGCAATATCGTCGTCATCGCCCGGCAGTCCCGCCACGAATCCCTGATCGATCTTCAGCTTCTGGACCGGCATGCGCTTGAGCCTGAGCAGAGAGGAATAACCGGTGCCAAAGTCATCGATGGCCAGACTCAGGCCCAACTCGCGCAGCCGGTGCAACTGCTCGATGGCCTGCTCGGGGTCTTCCATTACTGCGCTTTCAGTCACTTCCAGCTCCAGCAAGGCAGGATCAAGGCCGGTATCACGCAGCACCTGGCTGACCTGACGATCAAGATCACCGGTGCTGAACAACCGGCTGGAAACATTGACCGCCACAAAGCGGATCGGCACGTCGCAGGCTTGCCAGGCCAGCATCTGCCGACATGCCGTTTCCAGCACCCAGGCATCGATATCGGCAATCAGCCCGCTCTGCTCGGCCACCGGAATGAATTCCCCCGGTGAAACCATGCCCCGTGACGGGTGCTGCCAACGCACGAGCGCTTCGACACCCACAATGCAGCGGGTGGCGAGGTCGTGAACCGGCTGATAAAAGACGCGTAATTCCTGATGTTCGATGGCGTGGCGCAGTTCGCTGACCAGTTGCACCCGCTGACGGGCGTGGGACGTCAGCTCTTCGGTGTACAACGCATAGCCGTCGCGGCCGTTGCTCTTGGCCTTGAACAGCGCAGAGTCGGCATTGCGCAACAATTGCTGGTCAGTCAGCGCATCGCCTGGAAACAGGCTGATGCCCAGGCTGGCACTGATGAACAGCTGCTGTCCGGCGATGGTAAATGGCGCCTTGAGCACTTCGATGACCCGCTGCGCCAGGGCCGCAGCCTGGACCATCTGCGGGCAGTTCTTGACCAGCAAGGCAAACTCGTCACCGCCCAAACGCGCCAGGGTCATGTCGCTCTCGATCACACCTTCGAGTCGAACGGCAATGGCCTTCAGCACTTCATCGCCGATGTTATGGCCGAGGCTGTCATTGATGTTCTTGAAATGGTCCAGATCGATCAACAGCAGCGCGCAGCCGCGCTTGCTGGAACGGGCAGACGTCAGCGCCTGACTGATCCGGTCAGTGAGCAGCAGACGGTTGGGCAGGCCGGTCAGCGCATCGTAGTGGGCCAACTGCGCCAACTCCTGCTCGGAACGCTTGATGGCGGTCATGTCGGAAAACACCGCGACGAAGTTTTTCGGCTGGCCGTCATCGGCCTTGATGCTGCGGATCGTCTGCCACTGCGGATAGACTTCGCCGCTCTTGCGTCGATTCCAGATCTCGCCGCTCCACTGACCGGCGCTGAGGATCGAGCGGTACATCTGCCGATAGAACTCCGCACCGTGGCGGCCGGACTGGAACTTGCTGGGGTTGAAACCCAGCACTTCATCGGGCTGATAGCCGGTAATGTCCACAAACGCCCGGTTGACGTGCACGATCCGGCCTTTGGCGTCAGTTACCAGCACCCCTTCCAGGGTACTGTCGAACACTGCAGCAGCCAGTCTCAGCTGGTCGTGATCGTCCTGATGACGCGCTACCTGTGCCTTGCCGGTGATGACTTTCATCAAACGGTCACGCGCGACAAAGAGCATGACCGCGCTTATCAACACCCATCCATAGCCGCCCGCGCGCTGCCCGATGGCCAAATGAGCCGGATCTTCGATGAAAAGCGGCAGCAGGCAATCGAACGCCAGCAACCACAGAACGGACAGCATGCCGTACAGAATGGCCGTCCGTAGCGCTCCGTCAGTAGAGTCCGTCATAAGAAAATCCAGGGCCTTATGAAAGGAGCGCAATTATAAAGCAAGAAACATCCTGCGACTCTTATCTAAAAGCGTGACTGGTTTTCTGTGGGATGTCAGTGATAATGCAGTTGTTACTTTTTTCTTCACGCGTATCTTTACGAGGGCCAAACAGCCTATGTGGTACAACGGTTTGCTCGACCTTTCCGTCTGGCAGGTAATAGCAGTCACGCTGGCCATGACCCATGTGACGATTGTCGGCGTCACGGTCTATCTGCACCGCTACTCAGCTCACCGCTCCCTGGAACTCAATGCGGGGCTCAAGCACTTCTTTCGTTTCTGGCTGTGGCTCACCACGGCGCAGAACACCCGCGAGTGGACCGCCATCCACCGCAAGCACCATGCAAAATGCGAAACCGTCGATGACCCACACAGTCCGGTCGTCAAAGGGCTGTCTACCGTCCTGCGCAAGGGCGCCGAGCTATATCGCGAAGAGGCTCAGAACGAAGACACCCTGCGCATCTACGGCAAGAACTGCCCGGAAGACTGGATCGAACGCAATCTGTACTCGCGCTATAAGCTGCTGGGTATTGCCCTGATGGCGGTGATCGACTTGGCGCTGTTCGGTGCCATCGGTATCACCGTGTGGGCAATCCAGATGATGTGGATTCCGTTCTGGGCCGCAGGCGTGGTCAACGGACTGGGTCATGCCGTGGGTTATCGCAACTTCGAGTGCCGTGATGCGGCGACCAACCTGGTGCCGTGGGGCATCATCATTGGTGGCGAAGAACTGCACAACAACCACCACACCTACCCCAACTCGGCCAAGCTGTCGGTCAAGCCGTGGGAATTCGACATGGGCTGGGCGTGGATCAAGGTGTTCAGCTTCCTGCGTCTTGCCAAGGTGCAGCGCGTCGCGCCTATCGCCCATCGGGTCGAAGGCAAGGGCCATCTGGACATGGACACCGCGATGGCCATCCTCAACAACCGCTTCCAGATCATGGCCCAGTACCGCAAGGTCGTGATCGGTCCGCTGGTCGCTCAGGAACTGGCCAAGGCCGATGCGTCGGTCCGCCATCAGTTCCACCGCGCCAAGCGCCTGCTGTCCCGCGAGACCAGCCTGCTGGACGACAGACACCACGTGCGCATCCAGACCATGCTGGAACACAGCCAGGCCTTGAAGGTGATCTACGAAAAACGCCTTGCGCTGCAGCAGATCTGGGTCAAGACCAGCACCAACGGTCATGACATGCTGTCGGCCATGAAAGAGTGGATTCACGAAGCCGAAGCCAGTGGCATTCAGTCCCTGCGCGACTTCGCCGATCAGTTGAAAACCTACTCTCTGCGCCCGGCTCAAGCCTGACACCTTTGATCGGTATGCCCCTTGCGGGCATGCCGGTTTCGGAACTTCCCTCCTTTTAAAACATCTCATCGTCTTTCCCGCTGTGAATGGGAGAGCGCGCAAGCACTGGCTGCGCGCTGCTTGAGACGTCGCCTTATGGAAAAGCAAAGCCCTGTCACCTCCGCTACCGAAATGCCCGCCGCCGCTGAAACCTTGCTTGCCCTGATGCATGCTCAGGCTGAAGTGGCGCGCCTGAGCGAGCGCGAACAGTTGTTCAGTTCGCTGCTGGTCAGCGTCAACGCTGTGCTCTGGGCGTTCGATTGGGAAACCCAGCGCATGATTTACGTCAGCCCGGCCTACGAGCGCATCTTTGGACGCTCTGCAGGGCTGTTGCTGGCCGATTACGGTGAGTGGCGCGACAGCATCTACCCGGATGACCTCAACTACGCCGAGCGCAGCCTGAGTGAAGTGATCGAGAAAGGTGCCATTGAAGACCGCGAGTACCGCATCATCCGCGCCGACGGTGAAGTGCGCTGGCTGAGCGACAAGTGCTTCGTCAGTCGCCAGACCGATGATGCGCAGCGCCTGGTCGTGGTGGGCATTGCCGAGGACATCACCGAGAAGAAACAGCTCGAGGATGAACTGCAGCGCCTGGCCACCACCGACGTACTGACTCAGAGCAGCAACCGACGCCACTTCTTCGAATGCGCCCAGCGCGAGTTCGAGCTGGCACGCCTGAACGGCACGCCGCTGGCCTTCCTGCTGCTGGACATCGACGATTTCAAGCTGGTGAACGACACCTATGGCCACCAGGAAGGCGATACCGTGCTGCAGCGCATTGCCGAGAGCGGTCGCTCAGCGCTGAGGCGCGGGGACCTGTTCGGACGGATTGGCGGTGAAGAGTTTGCAGCGGTCTTTCCCGGCTGCGCACCGGAGATGGCCATGCAGATCGCAGAGCGCCTGCAACGCGAGATCCAGCGCCAGAGCTTTCAGTGCGGCACCAGCACCTTCAGCATTACGGCCAGCCAGGGCCTGACCAACCTGACCCAGGACGACCACAGCCTGGAAGCCCTCTATGGCCGCGCCGATGCCGCGATGTATCAGGCCAAGCGGCAGGGCAAGAACCAGATCGTTCTGGTTTGAGCTGATCGCCTGATCCTCCACTGATCGCGCCCATCTGCGTGGGCCTGCAGCCGTGACGCTCTGGGTCACATTCCAGAGCGGACGCGGAGCGTCCCGAGAGGCATTCCCACGCGGAGCGCTCGTCGTTATACACAGGTCTGTCTCTACACCGATCGTGCCCACGCTCTGCGCTCTGCGTTATACACAAGTCGCGATAAGCGTTTGGAGCGGGCACGGTTACGACCGTGGGAGCGGACTTGTCCGCGAAAAGTTAGTACATCCGACGAAGATGCAGCGTCTGAAACTCAGTATTCGCGGACAAGTCCGCTCCCACTTTCAGTACCGCATTCCTTCAGGATGACTTGTGTATAACGATGAGCGCGGAGCGTAGGAACGATCAAATGCATTCCATAGTTCAAACCGCCATCGGCGCTGTCATTGCCGGGTGATGCTCATAGCCTTCCAGCGTGAAGTCAGACGGCTCGATCAGCTCCAGCCACTCCGGCTGATACACACCGGTCTTGGCAAACTCCGGCACGCGGTCGGAGATTTTCAGTTTCGGCATCGGGAACGGCTCGCGGGTAAGCTGCTCGTTGAGCATGTCCAGATGGTTCTCGTAGACATGGGCGTCACCAATGAAATAGGTGAACCAGCGCGGCGTGTAGCCCGTCAGACGACCGATCAGGCTCAGCAGCGCCGCGCCTTCGGTCAGGTTGAACGGCGTGCCCAGACCCAGATCGTTCGAACGGATGTAGAGGGTCAGCGAGATTTCACGCGTCTGCGGGTTAGGATGCAGCTGATACAGCAGGTGGCAAGGCGGCAGCGCCATCTCATCCAGCTGTGCACAGTTCCAGCCGTGGAACAGAATCCGGCGGCTGCCTGGATCGTTGATGATGGTGTCGACGCACTGGCGAATCTGATCGATGGCCTTGTACAGCACCACGAACGCCTGGCCGTCTTCCTCGGACTCGGCAATCTGGCGATATCCCTGACCGAGCGCCAGTTCAATCGCGGCAACATTGGCCGCATCGATTCGCTTGTAGGCAGGCCATTTGCGCCACTGCACGCCGTAGATCTCGCCCAGATCATCCTCGCCCTTGCGGAACGGGTTGTTCAGCCACTGAGCGTTTTCGTTGGCGTTCTGGTCCCAGACCTTGCAGCCCAGCTCGCGGAATTCGGCCGCATTGCTCACGCCACGCAGGAAACCAACCATCTCGCCGATGGCCGATTTGAACGCCATACGACGCGTGGTGATTGCCGGGAAACCTTCCTGCAAGTCGTAACGCAGCATCGCACCCGGAAAGCTGATGGTGTTCACGCCGGTACGGTTGGACTGCAAGGTCCCGTGCTTGATCACATGTGCGACCAGTTCCAGATATTGCTTCATAAATCACCTGCTTTGTTGAAAGCGCCGCACGCGAGCATGCGGCGTTTCGGTGTCAGACCGCTGCGTTGGTAGACGCCGGAGCGCGCTTGTAGGCCAGCCAGATCAGGAACAGACCGGCGATGATCATCGGCAGACTCAGGATCTGACCCATGGTGACCCAGCCCCACGCCAGATAGCCCAGCTGTGCGTCCGGCACCCGGACGAACTCGACCACAAAACGGAAAATGCCGTAAAACAGCGCGAACATGCCGGAAACGGCCATGGTCGGGCGGGGTTTACGCGCATAAAGATTAAGGATGATAAACAGTGCCACACCTTCCAGTGCGAACTGATACAGCTGCGACGGATGGCGCGCCAGTTGCGCAGGGTCGCTGAACGGAGGGAACACCATTGCCCATGGCACGTCGGTCGGCTTGCCCCACAGCTCGGCGTTGATGAAGTTGCCGATACGCCCGGCACCCAGACCGATCGGCACCAGCGGTGCAACGAAGTCCATCAACTGGAAGAAGCTTTTGCCGTTGCGCTTGCCGAACCACCAGGCCGCGATCATCACGCCGACAAAGCCCCCGTGGAACGCCATGCCGCCTTTCCAGACCTCGAAGATCAGCAATGGATTGGCGATATAGGCCGACAGGTCGTAGAACAGCACATAGCCCAGCCGTCCGCCGACGATCACGCCCATGGCCAGCCAGAAAATCAGGTCGGAAAGTTTTTCCTTGGTCCAGGTCGGATCGAATGCGTTCAAGCGACGTGACGCCAGCAGCCAGGCACCACCGATGCCGACCAGGTACATCAAACCGTACCAGTGAATTTGCAGCGGGCCGATGGCAACGGCTACCGGGTCAATCTGCGGGTAAGGCAGCATTGCGTATCCTCAATTGGAACGCCCGTGCGGGCGACTGAATCAGGCGGGCATGTTACCGGAGCCCGGCCGGTTGCTCTAGCGGCCACCGGACAAAGCTGCGTACAGTTCAGGAAAAAAGGAGAACCGAATGTGTCTGATCGTATTCGCCTGGCGGCCGTCTCAGGCCAAGCCGCTGATTGTGGCGGCCAATCGTGACGAATTCTATGCGCGCCCTACCTGGCCACTGAGCCAGTGGGAGGACATGCCGAACGTTTACGCAGGGCGAGACCTGAAAGCCGGCGGCACCTGGATGGGCATCGGTGCCCAGGGACGCTTTGCCGCTGTGACCAATATTCGTGATCCGGGCCAGACTTTGGGCCTGCGTTCGCGTGGCGAGCTGGTGGCTAAGTTTCTGGCAGGTGAGCAATCGCCCGAGGATTACGTGGCCGAAATGGCTGCGCGCGCCAGTGAATACACGGGTTTCAACCTGCTGGCGGGTGACGCAGCGCAGTTGTATTACCTGAACTCGACCAACCCGACGCCCCGGTTGCTGGGCGAAGGCGTGTACGGGCTGTCCAACGCAGGCCTGAACACGCCTTGGCCCAAACTGCTCAAGGCCAGAGCAGCACTGACAGCGCAATTGGATGACCCTCGGCCCGAACGATTACTGGACCTGCTGAAGGATCCGCAGCCTGCCGCAGACGCCGAGCTGCCTGAAACCGGCGTGGGCCTTGCCACCGAGAAGCTGCTGTCCAGCGTGTTCATCGCCAGCCCCAACTACGGCACCCGCGCCAGCACCGTACTGATCGTCAACGCCGACGGCACACGGCAGATGATCGAACACAGCTTCGGGCCGCAGGGTGGGCGGTTGGGGGAGGTTGAGTTGAGGGTGTAGCGGACGCGGAGCGTCCTGGGAGGCGTTACCACGCAGAGTGGGAACGATCAAGCGCGCTCCAATTCAACACTCGAACCTAGTGCCCTTTCACGGACCCTGGGTTGATCATCCGCGACAGGCCGAGGTTTTTCAGTGCCAGTTGCAGCGAGCTGCTGATGACTTGCGGGTTATCATTGGTCATCAACTGCGCCAGCAGGTCCTTGGCCTTGCTCAGGTTGATCTGGCGCAGCATCCACTTCACTTTCGGCAGGTTGGTGGCGTTCATCGAAAGGCTGTCGAAGCCCATCGCCATCAACAGCACCGCCGCAGCCGGGTCGCCCGCCATTTCGCCACAGATACTGACCGGCTTGCCTTCGGCATGGGCGTCTCGCACCACGCTTTGCAGGGCCTGTAGCACCGCAGGGTGCAGGTAATCGTAGAGGTCGGCGACACGCGGGTTGTTGCGGTCGACCGCGAGCAGGTATTGGGTCAGGTCGTTTGAGCCGACCGACAGGAAATCCACCTGACGCGCCAGATCGCGAGTCTGATAGACCGCCGCCGGGACTTCGATCATCACGCCCACGGGCGGCATCGGCACGTCGGTGCCTTCGTCACGCACTTCACCCCAGGCGCGGTGGATCAGGTGCAGCGCTTCTTCCACCTCGTGGGTGCTGGAGATCATCGGCAGCAGAATGCGCAGGTTGTTCAGGCCTTCACTGGCCTTGAGCATGGCGCGGGTCTGAACCAGGAAGATTTCCGGGTGGTCGAGGGTCACACGAATGCCGCGCCAGCCAAGAAACGGGTTGTCTTCCTTGATCGGGAAGTACGACAGCGCCTTGTCGCCACCAATGTCCAGGCTGCGCATGGTCACCGGCAGCGGATGGAAAGCCGCCAGCTGCTCGCGGTAGATTGCCAGCTGTTCCTTTTCGCTCGGGAAGCGCTGGTTGATCATGAACGGCACTTCGGTGCGATACAGCCCGACACCTTCGGCGCCACGCTGCTGAGCACGCGCCACGTCGGCGAGCAGGCCGGTGTTGACCCAGAGCGGCATGCGATGCCCGTCCAGCGTCACGCACGGCAGCTCACGCAGCGCATCGAGGCCCTGGGAGAGCTGACGCTCCTCCTCGACCACTTTGCCGAACTGCTTGCGCATGATGTCGCTGGGGTTGGTGAAGACCTCACCGTGGTAGCCGTCGACGATCAGGTCGATGCCATCGACCTTGGAGTACGGGAAGTCCACCAGGCCCATGACCGTCGGAATACCCATGGCCCGGGCCAGAATCGCGACGTGGGAGTTACCGGAACCCTGCACCGAGACCAGACCGACCAGCTTGCCCTCAGGCACTTCACCGAGCATGGCCGGCGACAGTTCCTCGCTGACCAGAATGGTGTTGTCTGGGTAGACCAGCGCCTGTTG
Organism: Pseudomonas sp. fls2-241-TYG-175; assembly: GCF_030209155.1. NCBI lineage: Bacteria > Pseudomonadati > Pseudomonadota > Gammaproteobacteria > Pseudomonadales > Pseudomonadaceae > Pseudomonas > Pseudomonas sp. fls2-241-TYG-175. The sequence goes on from NZ_JARVSO010000043.1 coordinate 14,832, forward strand.
CCGCGCTTCCTGAAGATAGGCCAGCAGGCGGCGGCCCAGGTCCTTGACGTCCGAAGCCCGCTCACGCAGGTAGGCGTCGTCCATCAGTTCGAAACGTTTAACGTGTTCGTTGACCACCGAGCGCAGCGCGCCCTGCGCCCACTGGCCGGTCTTGATGACGTTGGTGACTTCACTGCCCAGCGAGGCATCGTCGAGCATCATGAGATAGACGTCGAACAGCGCGCGCTCTTCGGGGCGTAATTGGGTGGCCAGTTTGGCGGACAGTGTACGCATATCATTGCGCACGCCTTCCAGTGCGTTCTGGAACAGCGCCAGCTCGGCCGCGATGTCAGTAACCGTCTTGTCGGGAACCACTTCCAGATCGGCAGGTGGCAGCATGACCACCGCCACACCGACCGCAGCGCCGGGCGAACCGGCCACGCCGACGAATTTGGCTTCCTGAATACCCTTGCCCTGGCGACCCAGACCCCGGATCGAGCCAGTGGCTTCGGCGTGAGCAATAACGCCCGCGAGCTGCGCGCTCATGGTGACGAGGAAGGCTTCTTCGCCCTCATCGAACTGGCGGCGCTCTTTTTGCTGGATCACCAGAACCCCGACCACACGGCGGTGGTGGATGATCGGCGCACCCAGGAACGACGCGTAACGCTCTTCACCGGTTTCGGCAAAGTAGCGATAACGAGGGTGATCGGCGGCGTTTTCGAGGTTCAGCGGTTCTTCGCGCGTGCCCACGAGACCCACGAGGCCTTCGTTCGGCGCCATGCTGACCTTGCCGATGGACCGTTTGTTGAGGCCTTCGGAGGCCATCAGTACAAAACGGTTGGCTTCGGCATCGAGCAGGTAGACCGAGCAGACCTGGCTGCCCATGGCCTCCTTTACGCGCAACACAATAATGCCCAACGCCGCCTTGAGATCCTTGGCGGAGTTAACTTCCTGGACGATCTTGCGCAGCGTATTGAGCATGGCTCGGGGTCGAACTCCGTGTCAGTCGCGCGATAAGAGGCGCGGGGCAAGCTCTTTGAGTGCGCGTCGATACACCTCGCGCTTGAATGTCACCACCTGGCCAAGCGGATACCAATAGCTGACCCAGCGCCAGCCATCGAACTCCGGTTTCCCGGTCAAATCCATCCGCACCCGCTGCTCGTTGGAGATCAGGCGCAGGAGAAACCATTTCTGCTTTTGGCCGATACACAGCGGTTGGCTATGAGTACGGACCAGTCGTTGCGGCAGACGATAGCGCAACCAGCCTCGAGTGCAGGCAAGTATTTGCACATCATGTCGTTCAAGTCCGACTTCTTCATTCAACTCACGATAAAGCGCGTCTTCCGGCGTCTCCTGTGGGTTGATTCCCCCTTGCGGAAACTGCCAGGCATCCTGGTTAATACGCCGAGCCCATAGGACCTGACCAGCATCGTTTGTCAGAATAATCCCGACATTAGGACGGAAACCATCGGGGTCGATCACGGCAACAACCTCGCAAACGCATGTCGCCGCATTGTTCCACAAAGGCGATCAAACCAGCAACGAGGCTTGTCACCTTATGTGAAGACTTGTGAAAACCTCGTATTCTGATGCTCTTTTTTCAGCTAATTCAGCGAGTAACCGCATGCGCCTGGCACTATTCGACCTCGACAACACGCTTCTGGGTGGCGACAGCGATCACGCCTGGGGTGATTATCTGTGCCGTCGCGGCATCCTCGACACCGCGTCCTACAAAACCCGTAACGATGAGTTCTATCAGGATTATCTGGCCGGCACGTTAAACATGACCGACTACCTGAACTTCACACTGGAGATTCTGGGCGCGACCGAGATGGAACAGTTGGCGCAATGGCACCGTGAGTTCATGCGTGACTGCATCGAACCGATCATGCTGCCCAAGGCCATGGAGTTGATCGCCAAGCACCGTGCGGCGGGCGACAAATTGGTGGTGATTACTGCAACCAACCGTTTCGTGACGGCACCCATCGTGGAACGACTGGGGATCGAGACACTGCTGGCCACTGAATGCGAGATGATCGATGGCCGTTATACCGGCCGCACGACGGGCATTCCGTGCTTCCGTGAAGGCAAGGTCACGCGGTTGAATCTGTGGCTGGAAGAGAACGCGTTCAGCCTTGAGGACAGCTATTTCTATAGCGACTCGATGAACGACCTGCCGCTGCTGGAGCAAGTCGCCAATCCGGTCGCAGTCGATCCCGATCCCAAACTGCGCGCCGAAGCCGAGCAACGCGGCTGGCCGGTGATCACACTGCGTCACTGATTCAGCCAGTGCTTACGCCGGTTTGAAGCCCGTCAGGCCGGCGATCACGACGAAACACGCCACGCTGACGATCGCCAGTGCAAGGGTGAAGCCGCGCCTGTCGGTCCTCGCGCCGAGGCGCAATCGGTTAAGCCTTGCCACCAGCCATACCCAGCTGAACAGGCCCACCGTGTAGAGCACGCTGCTGCCCAACACCCAGGTCTGCCCCAGCGACAAACCTATCGAATGTACCAGCCACCAGCCGCTGAACGGCAGAATCGCCAGGCAGACCGCCATCAGCAGCCAGAAGAACAGCAATGGACGCTTGAGCAGACGGGTCTGGATGGTCGCATCACCTTCGAGGCGCACCTTGATGACGCCGCTGGCCAGCACCAGAACGCTGAGCAGCAACAGCGTGATGGCAGCGATGTGCAGGGTTTTCAGGGCGGTGACGGGTTCCATCGCAAGGTCTTCCTCTTGAATCGGGCGGGTTGAGTCTAGCAGTCAGACCTGCGTTAGCGGTTATAGCCTTCACACTGATCGTTCCTCACGCTCCGCGTGGGAATGCCTCTCAGGACACTCCGCGTCCCGGCGCACGCAGCTTTAAGGCTTCAGCCCAAAAACAGCCGATACGCCGGGTTCTCGCTTTCATCCCAGTACGGATAGCCGATCTCGGCCAGCGCCTGGCTCACCAAATGCCGCTCGTCCTCAGGCACCACCAGCCCTGCGACCACTCGACCATCCGCCGCGCCATGGTTGCGGTAGTGGAACATCGAGATGGTCCAGCGTCCGCCCAGCCGGTTAAGAAAGTTGAACAACGCACCGGGACGTTCGGGGAATTCGAAGCGCAGCACCACTTCATCGCTGACCCGCTCGGCGTGTCCACCCACCATGTGGCGGATGTGCAGCTTGGCCAGTTCGTTGTCGGTCAGGTCCAGCACCGGAAAGCCCTGCTCGGTCAGGCTGGCGATCAACGCGCTGCGCGGATCGTTCTCGGGGTGGGTCTGCACACCGACGAAGATGTGGGCTTCGCGGTCGGTGTGGTAGCGGTAGTTGAATTCGGTGATCTGCCGTTTGCCGATGGCCTCGCAGAACGCCTTGAAGCTGCCCGGGCGTTCGGGGATGGTCACAGCGATGATCGCTTCGCGGCCTTCGCCCAGTTCGGCGCGCTCGGCCACATGGCGCAGGCGGTCGAAGTTGACGTTGGCCCCGGAGTCGATCGCCACCAGGGTCT